>CALUTA010000005.1 GCA_944323585.1 Candidatus Gastranaerophilales bacterium | reverse complement strand
TCATCACAAGCCCATCCTACAGTCCACACTTCCGGTAAAATTAAGACATCTGTATCTGATTCAAGATTTTGTGTGACCAAGTTATTAACTTTTTCAATATTAGCCTGTTTGTTTCCGGTAATGGAATTTAATTGTAACGCTGATAATTTAAGTCCAGATTTAGTTTCCATGGTATTTCGTGCTTTACCTCCTTATATATTTGAGGCGCTTTTGCTTCTAAATTAATAAGTGACTCTTTTAATTTTTCCTGATATTTCTTTTCTGTTTCAGCATCAAGATCTTCTTGAATGTATATTGGTGTTCCGTAAATGTTAATAAGTCTTGTGTATAAAATCGGGGAAGTCAGGCTGTCCCAGCTCGGAAGTTTAACAAAATTAAACTGCGGAGAATACCAGTGGACAGGCACAATCGGCACCTGCGCCATGTGAGCGATTTTGAAAATTCCGCCTTTAACTTTTCTTGCAGGGCCCTTTGGCCCGTCAACCATAATAGCTGCGGATTCACCTCTTTTTAGGGCTTCAAGTATCTGCATTGTCCCGCCGACAGCACCTTTTCTGGCAGTAGAGCCTCTAATTGATTTAAGCCCGAGGTTATGTATGCAATATGCAATAATATCCCCGTCCATAGAAGTGCTTACAAGTACATTTACTTTTCCTCTGTCAGGAATCCCGTAAACGCAAAACTGATTGCCGTGCCACATCGCATAAAGACATGGCCCTACATCGGGATGATCGACACTTTTTATAATTGTAAAAATCTCCTGAGTTTTTAATATCCCGTTTACAAGTTTTTTCAAATATATAACATTATCAGCATTTATTAGTCTGACCATACCGATTAGGCTAGCACAGAAATTTAACTTTTGCAAGCCGGTGCAATTCTTCAAGTTATCCTATTTTTGGTGGACTTGCACAAAAACTTTTTTGCGCTATAATTCGATAAGATATTAATATAATCAGTAAAGGAAAAATATATGAAATTTGCAGTAGAAAAAGAAAACGACAACATCTATAAAATAGATATTACAATTCCGGCAAAAGATGCCGCAAAAGCTTATGATGAAGCAGTAAGAAGAATCTCTCAGTATGTTAATGTAGACGGCTTTAGAAAAGGCAAAGCACCGCGTGCTGTTATAGAAAGACAGGTCGGCACGGAAAGAATTAAACATGAAGCTCTTGACAAGCTTATGCCGTCTGTAATTGCAGAAGCAATAAAAGAAAATAATCTTGATGTTATTACACAGCCTTATATAACCAAATTTGATTACACTCTGGGGCAGGATTTGACTGTTGAATTGAAGGTTGAAACCAGACCTGAAGTCGTTCTTGGTGCGTATAAAGACTTAAAAGTTGACGTTGAAAGCACAGAAATGCCTGAAGATGCATTTGACAGGGCATTAGAAAATGTATTGAGCCAGTACGCAACTTTAGAGCTTGTTGTTGACAGGCCGACAAAAGAAACAGATATTGCAGTAATTGATTTTGAAGGCTCTGCAAACGGAGAAAAAATAGAAGGCGGAGATGCCAAAAATTATCCGCTTGATTTAGGACATTCAAACTTTATTCCGGGCTTTGCGGAACAAATTGTCGGCAAAAATATCGGCGACGAGTTTGAAATAAAAGTTACTTTCCCTGAAAACTACCATGACGACAAACTTAAAG
This sequence comes from Candidatus Gastranaerophilales bacterium, assembly GCA_944323585.1. Classification (GTDB taxonomy): domain Bacteria; phylum Cyanobacteriota; class Vampirovibrionia; order Gastranaerophilales; family Gastranaerophilaceae; genus Scatenecus. Next base: position 24,319 of record CALUTA010000005.1, on the reverse strand, counting down.
GACAGCCTGCTGTTTTCAAAATTAAATTAAATGAAATAAAAGAAAGAAAAGTTCCTGAATTGAATGATGCTTTTGCTCAAAAAGTAGGTCCGTTCAAAACAGTGGATGAATTCAAGGCTGATATTCAGAAGTATCTTGACAAACAAAAAGAAACTTCTGACAGACAGAAGTCAGAAAATGCCGTGTTTGAAAAGGTTGTTGAAGCTGCCAGCGTTGACATCCCCGAAACAATGATAGAAAGAGAGGCTGAATCTTTAACTAATGATTACAAACAAAGACTTCAAGCTCAAGGGCTCAGCTGGGATGCTGTGGAAAAAACTGAAGGCAAAGACAAACTGGCCGATACAATCAGAGAAGATGCAAAATTCAGAATTAAAAATTCACTTGTAATAGGCAAAATTGCTCAGGAAGAAAACATTAAGCTTGAACCGAAAGATATTCATGCAAAATTCAATCAACTCAGTGCTGCTTATGGATTGAAACAAGAAGATTTGATGAAACAAATGGGCAAAAATCCTGAAATTATTGCTTCACTTTCTCAGCAAGCTTTGAACGACAAAGTTAGGGACTTTTTGATGGAAAAAAATTCTGTTAATTTTATAAAACCTAAAAAACAAAAAGTAGAATCCAAATAGTAAAAATATTATAATGAAATAAGAAAGGAAACAAAATATGAGCTTTGTACCTGTGGTAATCGAACAATCAAGCAGAGGAGAACGTTCTTTTGATATATTCTCAAGACTGTTAAGAGAACGAATCATCTTTTTAGGCACTCCTATTGATGATATGGTTGCAAATTTAATAGTTGCGCAACTTTTGCTGCTTGATAGTGAAAATCCGGAAAAGGATATTATGTTATACATAAACAGTCCGGGCGGAAGTGTTACAGCAGGTCTGGCAATATATGACACAATGCAGCATATAAGAGCAGATGTTTCAACTATATGCCTTGGTCAGGCGGCTTCAATGGGGGCATTTCTTCTTGCAGCCGGTAAAAAAGGCAAAAGAATGGCTCTTCCGCACTCAAGAGTTCTTATTCACCAGCCTCTTGGCGGCGCACAAGGACAGGCAACCGATATTGAAATTCAGGCCGCTGAAATTATCAGAATTAAGAAAACCTTGAATGAAATTCTTGCAAACAATACAGGACAGTCATTAAAGAAAATTGAAAAAGATACCGATAGAGATTACATAATGACTCCGGCTGAAGCGTTAGAGTACGGTATGATTGACAAAGTGGTTACACGTGACGGTGTTAAAGGCTAATAAAAGGAGATAAAATGCCTAAACATGATGACAGCAGATTAAAATGTTCATTTTGCGGAAAATCACAGGATCAGGTTAAGAAATTAATTGCAGGTCCTGAAGTTTATATATGCGATGAATGCGTAGAACTTTGTAACGAAATCCTTGACGAAGAATTTTTTGAGAACAAAGAAAAAGACGGAATTGAAGAAGAAGCAAAAGAAGAAAAACCGATTCCCAAACCTCACGAAATCAAGGAATATCTTGACCAGTATATAATCGGTCAGGATGATGCAAAAAAAGTTCTTGCTGTTGCTGTTTATAACCATTACAAACGTCTTAAACACAACAAGTCAACTAACTTAAAAGATAATGTTGAAATTCAAAAGTCAAATATTCTGCTTGTAGGGCCTACCGGAAGCGGTAAGACTTTGCTGGCTCAGACATTGGCTAAAATGCTGGATGTTCCGTTTGCTGTTGCAGATGCCACAACGTTGACAGAAGCAGGTTATGTCGGAGATGACGTTGAAAATATTCTTCTCAGGTTATATCAGAACGCTGATTTCGACAGCACTAAGGCTGAAAGAGGTATTATATACATAGACGAAATTGATAAAATTTCAAGAAAATCCGAAAACACTTCAATCACACGTGATGTATCCGGTGAAGGCGTTCAGCAGGCACTTTTAAAAATGATTGAGGGTACTGTGGCTCACGTTCCACCGCAGGGAGGAAGAAAGCACCCGCATCAGGAATTCATTGAAATTGACACAAGTAATATCCTCTTTATTGTCGGCGGCGCATTTGTAGGCCTTGAAAAAATTATTGAACGCCGTACAAATGACGGATCAACTATCGGTTTTGGAGCAAAAGCACCGATGTCACAGGCTGACAAAGAAGCTAATGCTGTTAAACTGCTCAAAAAATTACAGCCGGATGACCTTGTTAAATTTGGTCTGATTCCTGAATTTATCGGTCGTGTTCCGATTTATGCAGTTTTGGATCAGTTGAACGAAAAAGCATTAAAAAATATTCTGACAGAACCTAAAAATGCTGTTCTTAAGCAGTACAAATGCTTGATGGAAATGGACGGTGTAGATCTTGAATTTGAGCCTGAAGCAGTTGATTTGATTGCTCAGGAAGCTTTAAAACGAAACACCGGTGCCAGAGCCTTAAGATCAATTGTTGAAGAAATTATGCTTGATGTAATGTATGATGTTCCGACAAAAGGTAATATTGATAAATTCGTTATTACAGCTGATATGGTAAAAAACAGAAATCAAGCTGAATTAATACCGCTGCCAACAAAAAATGATGAAAATAAAGAAATATCAGCTTAATTAAATTTTAAAGATATATAACCTTAAAAATCTACTATTACAAGGAATTGCGATAGTAGATTTTTTATAATTTAAAAATTTGTCTGCTTAACATATTTGTCAAAAGTCCTGATTTATGAAAAAATATGGATATGGGAAATAGTAAAACATTAATTTTAATAGATGGACATGCTCTTGCTTTCAGACAGTATTATGCGCTGGAAAGAACAAATATGAAAACCACTGACGGCACCCCAAGCTGGGCGGTTTACGGTTTTTTCAAGTCAGTGTTTGATTTACTGAAAAATAAAGATTTGAACCCCGACGCAATAGCCGTTGCATTTGATGTAAGCCACCGGACGTTCAGAGTGGAAAAGTTTCCTGAATACAAGTCAAACCGTGCGGCAATGCCTGATCCGATGAAAATTCAAATGGAATTAATCTTTGAAGGTTTGAGAGCTTTTAATATACCCATTTATACAAAGGAAGGCTTTGAGGCGGATGATGTAATCGGAACTATTTCCAAAAAGGCATGCGAACTCGGTCATAAAGTATTGATTTTGACAGGCGATCAGGACGCATTTCAGCTTGTTGATTCAAACGGTTGCGTAAAGGTTATCCTGCCCTCAAAAGGAGAACTTGTTGAATATGATTGGAACAAAATTCACGAAAAATTAGGCGTTTATCCGGATCAGGTTATTGATTACAAAGCTTTAAGGGGCGATACTTCAGATTGTATTCCCGGGATCAAAGGCATAGGTGAAAAAACAGCATGCAAACTTCTTGCTCAGTACAAAACACTTGATAAAATATTAGAACATAGTGATGAAATCAATGAAAAAGCGGTTCGCTCAAGAATAGAAAACGGTGTCGAAATTGCTAAACTAAGCCAGTATCTTGCAACAATTGTGAGAGATTTGGATATTGATTTTGATTTTTCCTGCACAAACATTGAACTTCCTGATATAAAAGCTGTAACTGAATTTCTGACAAAACTTCAATTCTATAGTTTTTTAAGAAATATAAATTCAATTTTATCAGTATTCGACAGAAATTATCAAGCACAAGAACCTGCTGTTCAAATAACAACAACATCTTCAGCCGGAGGTCAACTCGGTCTTTTCAGCGAAGCCTTGAAAACTGAGATAGATAAATTTAATTTAAAATATGATAAAGCTGAAATAACAACATTTGATGCCCTGAATAAAATGCTGGAAGAACTTAATAATGCAGGTATTTTTTCATTCAAAGCCATCGGTGAAGTTAAAAGTCCTGTTGACGTAAAACTGAGAGGCTTTGCATTTGCTTACAACACAAATTTTAGTTATTCCGATGACATTTGCATAGGAAAAAATGAATCAGCCAGAACAAAAAGTTTCTTTGTCCCTGTCGGAGGAGAAAATCAGCTTTCCTTGGAGAGTGTTTTGGCGTCAATAAAACCTGTGATGGAAGATGAAAATTTAAAAAAGATAACTTATGATGCAAAAATAGAATTTAATATTTTTAGAGTTCTAAAGATTGATTTGAAGGGGCTTGTTTTTGATGTAATGCTTGCAAGTTATGTTAAAGAACCCGCAAGAAACCATGAACTCGGGGTGCAGTCAATTGAACGGTTAAACCATATAATGTCTGAATTTGCGCCTTTTGAGGCCAGCCGCAAAAAAAGAATATCCATTATGGATGCATCAAAAGAAGGGGTTTTTAATTATAGTGTTGATGTGACAGCTACAATCATAGACCTGACTTCATTCTGGTTTGAGAAATTAGACGGGAAAGAACTGAAGCTTCTCAATAGTATTGAACTTCCTTTATCTTTTGTACTTGCAGACATGGAATATACCGGGGTTTCTATTGATGTTGATTATCTTCATTCACTGTCACAATCAATGGATAGCATTATACACAAATTGGAACGTAAAATATACGCTCTTGCAGGAGAGGGATTTAACATCAATTCACCACGTCAGGTCGGCGAAATTCTTTTTGATAAACTAAAGCTTGAAAATCCGAAGAAAAGAAAAAATAAAAAATATTCAACAAGTGCCGAGATTTTAGAAGAATTGGCCGGAGAGCATGAAATAGCAGATCTTATCCTGCAATATAGAAAATATACTAAATTAAAAACAACTTATACAGACGCATTGCCAACTCTGATTAATCCGGTTGACGGACGGATTCATACTACATTTAACCAGACAATAACTGCTACAGGCCGTCTATCATCATCAAATCCAAATCTTCAAAACATTCCGGTAAGAACGGAAGAAGGCAACAAAATTCGTAATGCATTTGTGCCCAAAGACAGGATAAATTATCAGATAATGTCTGCCGATTATTCACAGATAGAATTGCGTTTGCTTGCGCATATATCTCAGGATAAGCATCTGATAGAAGCTTTTAAATCAGGAGAAGACATTCATACACTAACTGCTTCAAAAGTTTTCGACGTGCCGGTTGAACAGGTCACAAAAGATATGCGCTACAAGTCTAAAGCTGTTAATTTCGGTATTATATACGGGCAGAGCAAGTATGGACTGGCAAAGGCTCTAGGTATAAGCTGGGAAGAAGCTGAAGACTTTATAAACAGATACTTTAAAACATACCCCGGTGTAAAAAAATATATGGAAGCCATTGTTGTCAATGCCGAAAAAAAAGGATATGTGGAATCAATTTACGGGCGCAAAAGACATCTGGAATCAGAACTTTCAAGTTCAAACACACAAATCAGAGAATTTGGGAAACGTGCAGCAATTAACCATCCTATGCAGGGGACTGCCGCTGATTTGATTAAACTTGCAATGATTGCATTGAATAAAAAGTTAAAAGAAAATAAGATAGAGTCAAAATTGTTATTGCAGGTTCATGACGAACTTGTCTTGGAAGTTAAGAAAACCGAATTTGACATGGTAAAGAACATAGTTTTAGAGGCAATGGAACTCGGACAACCTTTTGATGTTCCCTTGCTTGTTGATATTAGCACAGGTGCATCATGGAAAGAGTAAAAAAATATTTAATAACAGCATTAATTCTTTTAACAGCCGGTATATATCCTGTTTCAGCAGAAGTTATACAGGGCGAAGCAATAGAGAATACATCAATCACTTCAGGCGAACCTTCAGCAAGTTTAAGCACACTTGTTACCCCTCAAAATGTTTCGTTTGAAATGTGCACCAAAACTTTTGCTATGAACAGCGACAGATTATTTTATTTGACACTGGCAGCAGTGAATGCAAACAGATTTGAGATAAAAGAAATTCAGTCAAAAACAGGGTATATTTTATTTACAGCTGTTGGAAAAGAGTTCCTTGCAAGCGTCATTTCTATTGACAAATACCGCTCAATGCTGAAGATTACCCCTGCAAATAATAATTACTTTTTTGCTCCTGGAATTGTGCTGAATATGTATAAATACGTTGAAGTTAATGCAAATGAACATTTGCAAAACATTCCAAAAGGCGGTTAATTAAGCGTTTCAAATGCTGTATCAACAATTTGCGGAATTTTTGCACTATCAAATTCATCCACTTTTTGGGTTGTAATCCATAAAAGATACTCTATATTACCCGAAGGCCCCTTAATTGAAGAATACGTCAAATCTTTGATACCGTAATCTAATTCTTGCGCCTTTTCAATAACTTTAAGAATAACGTCAGCGTGAACTTTTTTATTTCTGACGACACCGCCTTTTTCGACCAAATCTTTGCCTGCTTCAAACTGGGGTTTTATAAGCAAAATCATTTCGTGAGATTCCGGCGCAAGTAGTTTTTTCAGATTTTCAAGAACTTTTGTAAGTGAAATGAAAGATAAATCACTCACCAGAAGATCCGCAACAGGTTCATTTTCTGCGTAAATTTCCGAAAATTCGCAGTTCTTAAGGTTTGTTCTTTCTATAACTTTAACTCTTTTATCAGACCTGATTTTCCAGTCAAGCTGCCCGTATCCGACATCCGCTGCATATACAAACTTTGCTCCGTGCTGCAAAAGACAGTCCGTAAACCCTCCGGTTGACGCTCCTGCATCAAGGCAAATCCTGCCAGCAACGTCAACATTAAAAGTTTCCAGAGCTTTTTGCAGTTTGAAGCCTCCTCTGGACACATAAGGCATTGATTTTACGGTAATTTCATATTCTTTTGAGGGATTAATCTGAAATCCTGCTTTTGTAATATATTCATCATCTATTTTTACGTGTCCTGCAAGAATCGCTGCCGCTGCCTTGCTTTTTGTTTCAAAATATCCTAAATCCGTTAAGTATTTATCCAGTCTTTCCTTCATAAAATCAGGCTATCAAAGACACAGGCTAAAATCAAATTATATGCCTAAAATATGTTTTGTGTTTTGAGTTGTTGCAATAGCCACATCTTCAAAAGAGATACCTTTTAATTGAGCGATTTCTTCAGCTACAAATTTTACGAAAGCCGGCTGATTTTCTTCTCCTCTGTGAGGAACAGGTGTGAGATACGGCGCATCCGTTTCAAGAAGAAGTCTGTCAAGTGGAACTTCTGTTGCCACTTCTTTCATTTTCTTTGCGTTTTTGAAAGTTACGACTCCGCCAAGAGCGATATACCATCCCTCTTTCAGGCATTCTTTAGCAAATTCGGGGCTTCCTGAAAAACAGTGCATTATAACTTTTGAATTTTTGTTATGCTCTTTCAGGATGTCAAAAGTATCCTTATGAGCATCTCTGTCATGAATATTCAGCGGCAGATTTAATTCGTTTGCAAGTTCTATTTGTTTAATGAAAACTTCTTGCTGCAATTCAACAAAGCTTTTGTCCCAGTAGTAATCAAGTCCGATTTCGCCAATGCCTGCAACTTTAGGCGATTTTGCAAATTCTTTTATTTTATCAGATATTTCATCATTCCAGTCTTTTGCTTCCGAGGGGTGGATTCCAAGGTAACAGTAGACATTTTCATACTTTTGCGACAACTCAAAAACCTTATCAATATCACCGGCAGAAGATGCGGGAACTACAATCTTTTTGACGTTGTTTTTTGAAGCTTCCTCCAGAATTTTTTCTTCCGAAAGTCCTTCGATCATATTTATATGTGTATGGGTATCAATTAAATATATTTCATTCATATTACGAATTATACCACGAAACAGGTTTATGCTATAATCGGAATATGAATAGCGAGCTTAAAATATCTGTCGGACATCTTTATCCAAAGCAATTAAACCTTTACGGCGATATGGGGAATATTATTACTCTTAAAAAGCGCTGTGAATGGAGAGGAATTGATTTTGAATATACGGAAATTAATCCCTGTGATAAAATCCCGTCATGCGATTTGTATTTTATCGGCGGAGGTCAGGATAAAGAACAAACCGAAGTAGCAAAATATTTGTATGAACAAAAGAATTTTTTGACGGAAAAAAGGGATAACGGTGCTGTATTTTTGGGAATTTGCGGGGGGTATCAGCTATTCGGACATTATTACCAGCCGTTTGAAGGCGAGAAACTTTTAGGTATAAGCCTTTTGGATGCTTATACCGTTGCTGGTAAAAAAAGATTTATCGGAAATGTAACAGCCCGCACTGGTTTTTTAAGACCTTCAACCCTTGTCGGGTTTGAAAATCATTCGGGGCTTACTTACCTTCAAGGGGACACAACCCCTCTTGCAATACTTACTGTCGGAAACGGCAACAACGGACAGGACAATACAGAAGGAGCACGATTTAAAAATGTTTTTGGAACATATCTTCACGGTTCTTTACTGCCTAAAAATCCTCATTTAGCGGATTATTTGATTACACTGGCACTTGAAGCGAGGTATAAAGACTCAATAGAACTAACACCTCTTGATGACAAACTGGAATATATCGCACACAGGGCTGTTGTTGAAAAAGATTATTAGATATGAAAAAATCAGAATTGTTATACAAAAAATGGTTTGAAATCCCCGATAAAATCAGATTTTTGGTTATCGGAGGAGTGAATGCGGGCATTTCTTATATTATTTTTATACTGGCGGTTTTGCTGCTAGGAGATAAATATTACCAGATTTGTGCGGCTTTGCAGTGGATAATATCATCGTTCTTTTCTTTTACAAATCAGAAGATATTTGTTTTCCGCACAAAAGGCAACTGGGTAAGAGAATACCTCAAGTGCTGCACAACGTGGCTTGTCAGTTATCTTATGAACGCATTGTTGCTGGAAGCTCTGGTTAAATACTGCGATTTGAACGTATATATAGCACAGATACTGTCTATATTTTCAGTATCTGTGCTTACTTATGTATTATTCAAATATTTTGCATTCAGAGTTAAAAAAGCAAACTAATTTTTATTTTTCAAGTTTTTCAACGGCTTCTTTAACCAGTTTGACAGCTTCAGCAGGTGTAAGTTTTAAAACTTCATCAGTGGCTCTTATTTTGCATTCAACAAGGCCTTCAGAAAGAGTTTTTCCTGCTGTAATTCTATAAGGGAATCCGATAAGGTCGGCATCTTTAAATTTAACACCAGCACGCTCATCTCTGTCATCAAGAACAACTTCAACCCCTGCGGATTTAAGTTCTGCGTATATTTTTTCAGCAACTTCCATCTGCTGTTTATCAAGAATATTAACCGGCACAATAACAGCCTGATAAGGCGCAATTGCAAGCGGCCATTTAATTCCGTGTTCATCATGATGAGCTTCAACGGCTGCGGCTGCGGTTCTTGAGATTCCTATTCCGTAACATCCCATAATATACGGGTGAGTTTGTCCGTTTTCATCGGTGTAGACAGCATTCATCGGTTTTGAATATTTGGTTCCGAGTTTGAAGATGTTTCCGACTTCTATGCCTTTAGTCACAAAAAGAGGTTTTCCGCATTCAGGGCAGAGTTCTCCTCTTTCGACAAGGCGGATGTCTGCTTTTATAACATCTGAGGGCAAAACATCTTCAAGGTTTGCGCCGACAAGGTGTTTGTCTGTTTCGTTTATGCCTACGACAAAATTTTTCATATCATAAACTGTTTCATCAGCAATAATTTTAATTCCTGTCATACCGTTCGGGCCAATGAAGCCGGGTTCTGCTGTGAAACCTTTTCCTTCCATTAATTCTGCAATTTCACCGGCGGTTGCAATTCTGATTTCAATTCCGCCTGCCGCATTCATAAGTTTGGTTTCTTCAACGGCTTTATCAGCACGGATAAGCGCAATAACTGGCTTTTTATCAATAATATAAACAAGTGATTTTAAAATCAGAGTTGACGGGATCTTCAGAAATTCGCTCAATTCTTCGATTGTATGGGTATTTGGAGTGTCAAGAATTTTCTTTTCTTTAAAATATTCTTTGCCGTCAACAACAGCCTGAGGCAATTTAGATATTGCGTGGTTTGAGTTTGCGCTGTAATCGCATTCATTGCAGTAGAAAACATCATTTTCGCCTGCGTCCGTGTCAGTGATTACCATAAATTCGTGCGAAACGCTTCCGCCTATTGCTCCTGAGTCTGATTGAACCATTTTTGTTTCAAGTCCGCATCTTTCAAAAATTCTTTTGTAAGCCTGCGCCATATTTTCGTATTCTTTATCCAATCCTGCTTCATCAATATCAAAACTGTAGGCATCTTTCATAATGAATTCTCTGCCTCTTAAAAGCCCGTAGCGGGGTCTTATTTCATCTCTGAATTTCGACTGGATTTGATAAAGGTTTACCGGCAGCTGTTTGTATGATTTCAGAGCATCACGTGCAACTGAAGTTATAATTTCTTCGTGAGTCGGGCCAAGGCACATATCTCTGTCATGACGGTCTTTAAGACGCATAAGTTCTTTGCCGTAAACTTCCCATCTGCCTGATTCTTCCCATAATTCTTTTGGCTGAACAAAAGGCATTAAAAGTTCCTGCGCGCCGGCTCTGTCCATTTCTTCTCTGACTATATTTTCAACTTTCTTCAAAACTCTCCACATTAGCGGCATATATGTGTAAACACCAGGGGCAAGTTTTTTGATAAAACCTGCACGCCCGAGCATTTTGTGCGATACAACTTCCGCATCTGAAGGAAACTCTCTTAAAGTTTGTACAAACATTTTTGACATTTTCATAATTTATTCTAAACCCTCTTTTTTTAATCTTTTTCTGCTGTTTTATTTTAGCATGAAAAAAACATTAGATTAACCGAGGGTTTGAATTTCTCTGTTTACAAACTTAATATCAGTGTTTAAAGTTGCACTGTTTTCAAGCGCAAGGTTGAAGTATTTAAGGCTTTCGTCCCTGTTTTGAAGATATTTTTGAATTTGCGCCATAATGTAAAATAAATTGCCGTTGTTTCCGCAGTTTTGTATTGCTTCCAGAATTTTAGCTTCGGCGTTTTCGTATTGTTCGTGGGCTGACAGTATTTTGGCATAGGTTATATATGCATCAACATCTTTCGGGTTTAATTCAATAGTTTTTTCCAGACAATTGACTGCATCCTGCGCCTGTCCGCATTCCCAGAAAATAACCGCAAGATTGTAATATGCCCAGCTGTAATCAGGTGAAAGTTCCAGAACTTTGTTAAATTCTGCAAAGGCTGTTTCAATTTCTCCCATATCTTTATAAATATTGCCTATATAAAAGTGCGCATAAATATCTTCATCATTTAGTTCGATAGTGCTTTGAAAATTCATTAAAGCATTTACCTGATCACCTTTTTTCAGATAACAAATCCCGATGTTAAAGTAAGAGTTTGAGTCCTTCGGGTCTTTTGCAAGAACTTTGTTGAAGCATTCTATTGCGCTGTCGTAATCTTGAAGTTCCGTAAGAACAAGCCCGAGGTTGTAAGAAGCATCAAGTTCTTCCGGAGAAAGCTCTATTGCTTTTTCGTAAGCTTCTTTTGCTTCAGGGTATTTTTTCAATTTTTCGCAGGCAATCCCGAGATTGTAAAAAATTCCGCTGTCGTCAGGGGTTGCTTTTGACAGATAAAGCAGGTGCAAAAGAGCTTCATCTGCATACCCCGAATCCAGCAACAGAATTGCAAGCTGTCTTCTCGCTTTCAGGTTTGAACTGTCTTGAGATAGAATATTTTGAAGTTCTTCTATTTTTTCAGCCTTTGACATAAATACATAATACCAATTTGCAGTATAATTTTCAACTTTTTAATAATATACATAGAGATATTGCTTTTTTGTAATAAAAAGATTAAAATACATTTAAAGAAGAGAAGGAGTATTTTAATGAAAATAAAAATAATGTCTTTAATATTTGCACTTTTGATATTGGCAGGAACTGCGTTTGCCGGGCCATTCAGCGCCAATGCAAAAACGAAAAGAATTCCTGCAGGAACAAAGTTTACGCTTGAATTGTTAACTCCCGTAACAACAGTTTCAGGACGTGCAGGCGGAGAATTTTCTGCGGTGATTTCGGGCGATCAGAGTGTCGGAGATGATGTTATTCTGCCGTCAGGTTCGCTTGTCAGAGGCCGAATAAGCAAGATAGTTCCTCCGGAAAGAATGTCTAAAGGTGCGATTTTGTATCTTGATTTTGATCACGTTGTAACACCAAACGGCCGTCAGCTTCCGCTTTCATTATCGGTTGTAGGCCGTGAAGATTTGACTTATGACGGCGGAATCCAGAACGGAAGCGGGTTTGGCGAAGCTTTCAGAAAAACGATGAAAAAAAGCGGTGATATTACAAGAACTGCCGTAAATTGGGGAAACGAAACGTTTGAAGATCCGGCCGGCGGTTACTTTAGAATTATTACTGTTCCGGTTTGCGCTGTCGGAGGTGCTGTCGGAAGTGCTGGTTTCTTTGTGTATGACACAATTGCTGATATGATAAGAAAAGGCGCAGAAGTTGATTTGAATACAGGCGCTGTTTTGCATGTAATCCTTGTTGACCCTGTTGATGTTCCTGTTATTTAAACAAAATTTGAATTATAAATTAGTAAACCAAAAGCCCTGAAACTATTTTCGGGGCTTTTGGTTTTGATAGATCCTTCAGCTGAAACCTAGTATGACATTTATGTAATTCTAATGTCATTCTGAGCAAAGCAAAGAATCTGATATTTACGTCACAGGGGATAATTGCGAAAAATTATTCTCCGACACGGTTTCTTCCGCTGTTTTTGGCTGTGTAGAGCCTTTTGTCGGCTGCATCTATAATTTCTGATGGTGTAGAGCCGTCATGCGGGAATGTTGCAACCCCAAGGCTTATAGTCACCTGTCCTTCTTTATCACTGTTAAGTTTATACTTGTTGCTTGCAACTCTGTCGCAAATTTTTTGAGCAGTGCTTGCAGCCTCGTCTTTCGGGGTATTTGGAAGAATTATGCTCATTTCTTCTCCGCCGTAACGGCATACAATATCAGTTGCACGCACATTTTTCTTCAAAGTGTGCGCAACCTGTCTTAAAACAGCATCTCCTGCCTGGTGTCCGAAGGTGTCATTGAATTTTTTAAAGTAGTCAATGTCCAGAATTATAAGCGAAAATTCTTTATTATAACGTTTTGCATTTTCAACCATCATAAGCATTTGTTCCTGAAAATATCTGTGGTTGTAAAGTTCCGTAAGTCCATCCGTTGTTGCAAGCTTATACTGCTGTTCAAAATCTCTTGATTTAATCAGATACTTAACTATAAATGCTGAGATAAATGCCAGAAGTGCCAGCATAAGAGGATAAATTACCTCAAGCCAAATGTTAAAGTATTTCATCATATAGTAGGAAACAATTATATAAATCAAATACAGCGAAACTGAGGCAAAAGAGGCCGTGAACGCTGAAGATATTCTCATTATACAAAATCCTGTGAGCAAAGCAAGGATTATACCCGTGAATGCCGTAACCGCCTTGTCTGCTTTTACTATAAAATTGTTATCAAGGAAGTTATTAAGGTAAGTTGCCTGAACTTCAACCCCCGGAACGGTTTTGCCGGTCGGTGTTGTTTTAATGTCAAAAAGCGCCGATGCTGTTGTGCCAAAATATACTATTTTATTTTTGAAATCAAAACCGCTGTCTGTAGCTTCTCCGTTTATGACCTTTATAAGCTTGTACATCGGAACCTGAGTATAGACACCGTTTGGCCCGTACCAGTTTAGAATAACACCGCCGTCTTTGTCAGTAAAAATTTTGCGCTCGCCAAGTATCAAATTGGAATCTTTATCAATTACAAAGTTTTTAGTGTTGATTTTTTCATCCCCTTGCAGGTTAATAGCCTCTAGTGCAACTTTCAGGCCCAGCTGGGAATAATATTTATCCTGATATTTTACGAACAGGGGCATTTTTCTTAAAATTCCGTCATCCGCTCTTGAAACATTTATCATGCCGATATTGTCCGTAACTTTCAAAATCCCCTCTAGAATGCTTCTGCAGTTTGAGAAAGTAAGGTCGTCAAAATTTATGTCGGAATAGTTTGTGACATTTACTGCAAGCGACTCCGGCAATTTAGGCGGAGTTCTTAAATCTTCCGGCTGGTTGTCAAGATTCATTGCAGTAAAGACATTTTTGTATTTTGCCATTGCTCTTATAAGTGCCTCATCAGCATTTACGGGGCTTTTCATTGATTTCACAAACATAAGGTCAAATGCAATGATTTTCGGGTTTTGCGCTTCAAGATAATCAATAAGCTTTACATAAACATCTCTCGGCAGAGGCCATTCCCCGTAATGATCAAGAATATATTCATAAGTTGCCTCGTCTATTGCAACAATTACAATATCTTTATCCGGCTGTTTTGCGTTTGCGTTAATCATAATGTTCTGGCGCAAATCAAATGTTCTGTTTTCAACCATGTCTATAAATGCGTTGAAATTCGCATTCTTAAGGCTGAAAAATACAGCTATGCAAAACAACACCAGCCATATTGAATATAAAATCTTTTTTAACATTACACTCTTCCCTATTTAAACTGAAAATTAATACTATTTCACATTTTCAGTATAATTGATACGGGAAGTTTTGGCAACAAAATTTTTAACTAAAAATTGCTTTTCCAGAATAAAATTGTTTAACTTTAATATTTCGGTAGAATATGCCAGTTCGTCCGGCTTTTGTAAATATCTTAAAAGACATTGTTCGTGCAGATTCATAAATTCGATTTACCTGTATAATGTGTACCAACCTTTGTGTGTATTTTTATTATTTCAAATCGCAATAAAAATAACATCAACCTTTTATATAATCCTTAATCGATTTTCTAATATAAATGCATGAAATTATAATTTAAAGGCTTTACGGTAAAAAAATATTAAAAAACACTTGCCATTTTTTATTTTGCGGTATAATATTAAAGTAGTCGAAATTTACAATTATCAAGTTTGGAATCTTGAAACAAAGAAAGAGGTTAGAAATGAAAGACGGAATCCACCCGAATTATAAGAAACAAGTTATCAAATGCGTTTGCGGTAACGAAATTGAAACAGGTTCAGTAGGCGAAAATATTACGGTTGAAATTTGCAACAACTGCCACCCGTTCTACACAGGCCAGCAGAAAATCCTTGACTCTGAAGGAAGAGTTGAAAGATTTAACAAACGTTACGGCAAAAAATCATAAGTTTTTATTTGTAACAAAAATTTTAAATAATACCACGCTTCCAAAAGGTGTGGTATTATTTTTTTAAAGAGTTTGGAGGAATTTTATGCAAGAAAATAATCAGCCGGTTGTAAATCTTATATCTAAACCGGACAATATGCTAAAAACGGTCTACACTGCCTGCCGTACGTGTTACAGCGCAGATATGCCGATTAATATTTACAACAGTACTGACGACACCGAAAAAATGCTGAAATTGATTGAAAGAGTTATTTCTTCAGGACATTATTCAACAATTGAGCATATTCAGGTAAGTTTTGCGATATCAAATGTTTCAAGAGCCTGTACTCATCAGCTTGTAAGACACCGTCACATGTCTTTTTCACAAAAATCCCAGCGTTATGTTAAGGAGAAAGGTCAGTTTGATTATATAATTCCTCCTACAATTGAAAAAAATCCGGAATTAAAAGATAAATTCATCAGCTTTATGGGAAAAATTTCAGAACAGTATCAGGAATTTGTTGAAGCAGGCATTCCGGCAGAGGACGCAAGGTTTGTTCTTCCGAACGCAGCCGCAAGCTCAATGGTCGCAAGTTTGAATTTGCGTGAAATGATTCATCTTGCAAACCTCAGACTATGCACAAGAGCACAGTATGAAATAAGAACGCTTGTAAGAAAAATGTGTGAAGCTCTGACTGCGGAAGAACCCTGGCTTAAGCCTTATCTTGTTCCAAAATGCGAAAGACTCGGCTTCTGCGACGAAGACAAATCCTGCGGAAGAAAACCGACAAAAGATGCATTGTTAAATGTTCAGCCTGTATAAAAAATATTTGGATGTAATTGATGCTCAATTAGCGGAAGAGTTTAAATCTCAAAAACCTTTTATAAAATGTAAAAAAGGCTGTTCTTTATGTTGCGAAATTGGTGATTATCCGCTTTCAAGGCTTGAGATGGAATATTTAATGGCAGGTTTGCCGGAACTTGATATTCAAATTCAGAAAAAAATCCGTTTATCAATAAAGGCTCTGCTTGCTGAAAAACAAAAAGCTGATGAACGTTTTATGCACAGGTGCCCGTTTTTGTCAGACGAAAAACTTTGTTATTTATATGAGCGCAGGGGGCTTGTTTGCAGAACCTACGGGCTTGCAAGTTTTGAAAATTATAAAGGAAAGACCTGCATAAAACTCCCTGAGTGTGTTAAAGACGGATTAAATTATTCAGATGCGTTTGACGGTAAAGAAGTTGAAATTGAAAAATTTAAAAATTTCGGTGTTGTTGCTCCGGTCAAGCATTCCTTAAGTCTTAATTATTATGAAAAAAATCTTCCTTCAGACTTTTCCGGATTGGAGTTTGGCGAAATCCGCCCATTGCTGGATTGGTTTATACAGAAAGCTTTAAAATAATTTAAAATTTACTTTTTTTAACAAAAACAGACATATCAGGCAATTTTACCTTGAAAAATTTGTTATTATATATAGAACACACTATCAATGGGGGGAATAATATGCCTGAAGGATTTAATTACAGTGCTTCTTGCTCAAATTACTGGTATAATAATAATGTTAATACAACATTACTCGGGCTGGAAACGAAATTATCTTCAAAACACTTAAGTGCCGGAATTATGAGCGGTATGGCGTATGATACAAAAAGCGGTGCCTCAATGGTTGTTGATTTGAAATTTGCTAATAATTACGATAAAAAAGCCATTGTCGGACAAAATTTAAGAATTAGAAATAATTTTGCGGACGGCTCTGTTTCAACCCAGTTTAGATATTCACCATGCACTGTAAATGTTCCTGTAACAGAGAATACGTCAGTATATTTAAATCCTCATGCGGTAGCCAAGTATAATTACACTTCAAAAAAATGGGACACCGGAGCCGGTGCCTTCCTCGGAGTAACTTACAAGTTTAAAAAGGATTTAGGCTTGTCGATTGAAGGACAGAGATATAATATTCAGGATTTTGACAAAAATAAAGGCAACTGGGGCGTGAATGTTATTGTGTCTAAATCATTATAATATTGTGACTTATATAGCAAATTCTACAGATACAATTAAAAGTTCGTTATTCTGAGGGATTTGCACGAAGATTTTTTTTTACTTAGCTACTTCGCTAACGCACAGTATGACGTTGTTTTAAAAAATTTTGTGCGATTTGTCTATATAAGTCACGTAATATTAATCTTTAATTTTAGTATTGTTTTTGGTAAAATTTTCCTGAAGGGAAATTAGGGAGGCTTTATGGATTTTATAAATCTTGTATTATCTCATCTTGTAACTTTTATAGAACACGTAATCACAAATATGGGGCCTTTAGGCATAAGCCTTCTTATGGCAATTGAATCCTGCAATATTCCGCTTCCGAGCGAAGCCATACTGCCTTTTGCCGGATATATCGTAAGTAAAGGCGAAATGAACTTTCATGTTGCAGCCTGGGCAGGAGCCTTCGGTTGTGTTTTAGGCTCTATTCCTTCTTATTATCTGGGATATTTTGGCGGCCGTCAGTTTGTTGAAAAATACGGCAAATATTTTCTGATATCTCATAAAGATCTTGATGATGCGGATAAATGGGTTGAAAAATACGGAGATTGGGCATTTTTTATCTGCAGAATGCTTCCGGTGGTAAGAACATTTATATCTTTGCCTGCCGGTATCCTAAAGGCTAAAAAACGAATATTTTTCTCTCTTACTTTTTTAGGCTCTCTTGTATGGAGTTATCTGCTTGTTTATGTCGGGGTAAAATTCGGACAGAATATGGAAATGTTTAAGGCTCTCTGGCATAAGTTTGATATACTGATAGTTGTAATAGTCGGAATTCTTGGTGTTTTATACATCTATAAACATGTAAAACACTTAAAAGAATCATAACGGGTGGTGCCGCAAAAGCTTACAGTGAAAGTCCGAATTCGGATTATTTTACGCTTTATCAGAATATACAAAATCCGGCACCGGCGCGATTGTCTTGGACTGCTCGCAATAAACGTGCCTCCGGTTGAGTGTTTCAAAACTTTGTGCTTTCCACACTCAACCCCCGCACTCTGCTCGCAGTCCGCTCGAACGCAAAGAAGGCATTCTTATCGCAGCCGGAGGATCTAAAAGAATAAAATCATCTACAAAAAATCCGGCCCCGGCGCGATTCGAACGCGCGATCTTCGGTTTAGGAAACCGCTGCTCTATCCTGCTGAGCTACGAGGCCTGATGTTTTCGGATTTAACCGGCTGTCAACCATAACTATTCTATCATAAAAAATTTTTCAGCGCATATATTTTGGGGACTTATATCACAAATTCCCCAGATACTAATAAAAGTTAGTCATTCTGAGGGCTTTGCACGAAGAATCTTTTTTATTTAGATACTTCGCTATCGCTCAGTATGTCGTTGTTTTGAAAAAAACGTATAAGTCCTATATTTTTCATATATTTATACCATGCGTATTTATTTATAGGTTGTTATATTGTGTGGTATGATTGAAAATTATATTGTTTATCTGAAATACATCGACACTAAAATTAACGACTTTTTTAAACGTCAAAAGCCATATATAATGTGCAAAAAAGGCTGTGCCATGTGTTGCAAAAATGCACAGATTCCATATACAAAAATCGAAATGGATTATCTGATGCTTGGCGCCTGGAGTCTGCCTGACGAACAAAAATATCAGGTGGCTGAAAATGTCAAAAAAATACTAAAGGCAAAGGAAGAGTATAAAGGTGATGATTTCAGATACGATTGCCCGTTTTTAATTGACAATGTCTGCTCTGTTTATAACTTTAGAGGAATAATCTGCCGTTCTTTCGGGCTTATGACAGTCGGCAAAGACGGCAGAATTAAAGTTCCGTTCTGCTGCTTTCAAGGTCTCAATTATTCTAATGTGATGGAAGACAACGGAAATAAAATTTCCTCGGAAAAATTCAAAAAACTCGGTTATAAAGAAGAACCGGTGGCCTTCAACGTTAATTATGAATTCTTAACAGATCCTGATTTTGAAAAGGGATTTCATTTTGAATTCGGCGCCAAAAAACCATTGATTGACTGGTTTATTCCGTCCGGAGATTTATCGCAGCAGGAAAAAGAAAAGATGCTTGACAAAAGTTAGACATCTAACTATAATTATTAGTGTTATGAAAAAAGCTTTGTCACTTGTTTCAAAAATACATGATAAAGGCTGTAAATTTATTGTGGATCAGCTTGTGAAAAACGGCATAGAAGGTCTTGTGCCTAGCCACGGGGACATCCTTGCCGTACTTTACGAATGCGAGCGGTCTACAATGAAAGATTTAGCGCTGAAAATTCACCGTACAAAGCCTACTGTAACTGTTCTGGTTGACAAACTTGAAAAAGAAGGATTTTTGAAAAGACAAAAATCTGACTCTGACAGCCGTGTGACCTATATTGTTCTTACTCAAAAAGGCAAGGCTTTCAGACCTGTATTTGAAAAAATATCGGAAGAATTGAACAGGATGCTTTATGCAAATTTAACACCAAAAGAGGCTGCCGAGTTAGACAGACTTTTAGAAAAAATGGTATAAAATTTTTTATAGAAATAGTTAGATATCGAACGAAAGGAGAAAATTATGTCAAATTACACAACTACAGAATTGGGAAAACTTGAAAACATCATTAATCTTGAAAACGGAAAAGTGTTTTTACACGATGCACTCGGGCTTACAAGTTGCGAAATCTCAATGAACACAGTTCCGAAAGGTTATAAAGTGCCGTTTAATCATAGACATAAACAGAATGAAGAAGTTTATATTATCTTGAAAGGCGATGGGGCACTAACAATTGACGGCAAAGAAGTGGATGTTAAGGAAGGTTCTGTTGTAAAGGTTCTTCCTGATGCTTCACGTACTATTGAAAATAAAGGGGATGGTGAATTCCAATTTATTTGCGTTCAGGCAAAAGCTGGCTCTCTTGAACAATTTGGATTAGGCGACTGCGAACTTTGTTAATTTGTAAAAAGCCGGAGTACATAATTATTCTCCGGCTTTTTAATATTTATAAATACAGTTTTGTCAAAAGTTTTTGTATTAAACTTGGTTTTTCGTTATCGGGAAAATACATTATGATTGGCGGTGTCTTTTTGTAATTAAGAGGAGTTTTGTGTGCTATAGCTCTGTCCACTTTTCTTAAAATCTTTTTATTTTCGGAACCGAAACCGTATTTTCTATAAAATTCATGCGGCGTTCTTGTCGGATCATAAATGGTAATACCCGCACACAAACTTATATTGCCGCCGCATCCTGTTTGTCTGCTCAAATGCTGTGCAAAATCAAGAAATTTCGTACCAAATCCAGAGCGTTTTTGCATTATCAGCAACGAGTTAATCCATAGTGATTTTTTGTTATTGCGTTCAATCGGAAAGGCACGCATTTCTCCAACGAGCCTCGGCACACAGGTTGTTGACATTCTGTAAACATTCGTATTTGGCCGATTATAAATCAATACTTCTGGCAATTGTTTAAGTTGTTTAATTGGCGGTAGGTACATACTATTTTAAATCGCCTAAAAAAATTTTTTTGCTAGTAAATATTAAAAACAATAAGACTTTTAATTTATTTTGTTTCTTTTATGTCATTTTTAAGACACGGTAAAAAAAGGACTAAAAATTTAGTCCTTTTTTATAATTTATAAAGATTATTTGGTATAAAATATACCGTAATCTCATACATTTATTCTTGAGAAACATGCATTGGCATATCCTCGGAAACAAACATATTTAAATAAAGTATTTTATTTGCGGTGGCTTTGTCCATATTTATAAATTTGAGTCCTGCCTTATTGCTTGACACTCTGACGACTTCAACCTCAGGCGATACATTAATATCCTTATATGTAAGATTTACGGTAAATGTTTCTCCCTTTTGAAGCGAGCCGTCATGGACAACAGAGATGCCGTCTCTGGAAATATCCTCAACTCTAATAATACGTTTTCTAATTTCTTTGTCTTTTTTCTTTTCTGATACAAGAATATAACTACCGTCATCAGGTGTTCTAAATCTTATTGATGTACGTTTTGTTGGTTTATAAGTTGCTTTATCTATATCACTGAAATCCGGAGTCGTTGTAGTATATTGAATTTTGTTATCTTTGTAAGTCAAACGATAGAAACTATTTTCCGTATCCGGCAGATTTACAACGGTATTAGGATTATAGTGAACAATAGGAGACTCCGTCACAACATCAATTGTATTTCCGAGATTCAGCGCAAAAGAACCTGTTAATGCAGTATATAGCTGTGATGATACTGGAATGTTATAATTATTTGCGATTATCCGGTGATAATCATTATCTACAATAGCAAGCCATCTGTATCCATTCTGCATATCTATAAAATCACCGATTCCGGTTCCGCCGCGGTTGCCGTTTCTGAATTCTCCGTAATTTGTAATAAAGCCGTCAGTAATAGAAAGATTCAAATCTTTTGTATCAATATATGCATTATCTGAATATATTTTTTGAAGTTCCATACCTCTGTTATTTAGAGGAGCATTATCTTTTGAAGAATTAAGCGACAATGTCACGTCTTTTGCCTTATAAACAGTTCCGTCAAAACCATTTGGGTTTTTAAATATATCCTCAGCTTCAACAGGATTTTGCGGGTTGTAAGTTCTGGAATTTACATCGCCGCCTGCATTTGTAACATCATCACGGGAAATTCCCTGTATATCAAATACGAGTTTATCGCCGTCGCCTACTGTATTAAATCCGGTTGCTTTAAGATTTTTCTCAGCATTTGCGTCTGTAAAATCATTTGCATAAGTTCTGCCATCTGTTGCATCAAAACCGTTCGGACGTGCGGTGTTGCTGACAGTTGAACTTGCTGCATCATATGCATGAGCAATTATATTGTCTGCACGAAGTGTTACATCCGCATTTCCGTTATTTTGTCCACGAACGTATGCATTGTAAATATTAAGTGTTGAATTTCCGACATTTGGAGTGGTGTCATTTGCCGGATTTATATCAAGAACAGTAATATCAACAGTCTCAGGAGCAACAGACGAAATTTCTATCTGATCGTGAGGCCATAAAATATCATCGATTGCTGACAGATTTGAAGTTTTGCCTAAATCATAAATTGTAAGGTTTTCGCCTCTTGAAACCATATTTACATTATTTCCGGCATTAATTTCTCTGATAATTGCATTTCCGCTGAATTCTACTCCGAGATTACCACGTTTTGTAATCAACTGCCATACATTATTATTTAATCCAAGACCTTTCAGATTTATGTCATTCTCGGCAAGAACACTGACAGACCCGCCGTCAAGCTGATTATAAGTAAAGGCTCTATCACTGCTTCCAAGTGTATTGCTTGCAATTAGCGAAATATTTCTGCCGGAAACAACAGCATTGTTTGGATTTGATGAAGAATTCAAAATTGAATAGCCAGTATAATATTCTTCATCATACGGAGCAGGGGATTCATCCGGCTGTTTCCAGTCTGCGGCCGTAAGCATTATATTGCCGTCAGAAGTAATATTATCAAGTTTCAAATCAGAATCTTTTGCTCTTATATTAATCAAAGCATTGCCGTTATTTGAGGCTTGAGCATTAACAACACCCGCTACATTGACATTTATTGATTCGGTATAATCTCTGGTTGAAGCTTTGATACCAAAACCTGATTCTTTACCATCCAGCGCATGAGTGTCTGAGCCTATGTTTCCGCCGTCAACCTTTATCGTCAAATTGTTTCCGGTATTGATTAAAGTTTTGTAAGCTTTATCAATGTTGCCCAAATCATGATTTTGATTTTTATTTGAAGTATCCGGATCAGAAATTCCGTTCAAAATGCTTCCGTTAGACTGGGAAATCGTAACATTTCCTTTTTCGGCATTTATATAAAGATCATTATTGCTATTATACTCACCTATTGTAATATCAGAATTCTCATTTGTTATAGAAATATTTTGTTCTTTTGAGTTTATTATACCTTCAGCGAGAATGCCTTCTTTTCCTTTATTTGAAATATTTATATCGCCGTCATTGTTTGTTATGCTTCCGGTCGTTGCAATTTTAATTCCGGAGTCAGCAGACGTGTTATTTACAATCGTATTTCCTTTTTTGTTAAACAAGCGTCCGAGCAGAGCAAAGATGCCTTTTGACGAATTATTTACAAAAAGGTTATCGGTGTCTGTTTCTGATATGTTGGAAACAACACCTTTTTCACCGATGGTTAAATCACCGCTGCCGGAATTTGAAAGTTCAAGTTTTCCGTTCTTAGCCGTATTAGTAACCTTACCATCTACGGTCATACCGCCAATACTGTTATTTGAAACAAGAGTATTGCCGTCGGTATTTTCAACAGTACCCGATATTAAAAGGCCTTCATCACCGGTATTTTCAGCAGTCATATTTCCGTCGGTATTTGTAACTGTGCCTGATATATCAAGTGCACCGTTGCCTTTATTGGTTAAAAGCGTGTTTCCGGTTGTATTGGTGACCTTTCCGGATATATTTAGTGAACCTTCGCTGTCATTTGTTAATTTTGTATCTCCGCCACTGTTGTTGACTGCACCGATTATATCAGCAGAACCCTTGCCGCTGTTGGCGATGGTTGTGTTACCGCCGGTATTTTCAAGTTTACCTGTTTCAGCAATAGTCAGGCCTTTATCGCCGCTGTTTGTAACAGTTGTATTTCCGCCGGTATTATTCACAGTACCTGATATTTCAAGAGCGCCGTCGCCGCTGTTGGCAATTGTTGAACTTCCGCTTATGTTTGTAACACTTCCTAAAATATCAAGATTGCCTGCGGTATTTGTAATCGAAGTTATTCCGTTCGTATTAGATAAAGCTCCGGAAATTGCAAGACCTAAGGCTCCTGAGTTTTCAGCAGTCATATTTCCGTCGGTATTTGTAACTGTGCCTGATATATCAAGTGCACCGTTGCCTTTATTGGTTAAAAGCGTGTTTCCGGTTGTGTTGGTAACTTTTCCGGATATATTTAGTGAACCTTCACTGTCATTTGTTAATTTTGTATCTCCGCCACTGTTGTTGACTGTACCGATTATATCAGCAGAACCTTTGCCGCTGTTGGCGATGGTTGTTGTTCCGCCGGCATTTTCGACTTTACCTGTTTCAGCAATAGTCAGGCCTTTATCACCGCTGTTTGTAACAGTTGTATTTCCGCCATTGTTTAAAACGCTTCCTGAAACTTCTAAAGCACCAGTACCGGCATTTGATAACAAAGTTGTTCCGCCGGTATTGCTCATAATACCTTCAACCAATATCGAACCCTGTTTTTCATTAGATAATGTTGAATTACCTGTACTATTTATTGTTGCAATCAAAGTACCGTTTTCATCAAATTTCTCAGGAACA
>CALUTA010000004.1 GCA_944323585.1 Candidatus Gastranaerophilales bacterium | reverse complement strand
TCCAGCAAATCTTCAGGAGTTCCGACCCCCATCAGATAACGAGGTTTGTTCTCCGGAAGAAGCGGTGCAGTAAATTCCACAAAATGATTCATTATATCCTTGGTTTCGCCGACACTCAAACCGCCGATTGCATAACCGACAGCATCAAAAGATGAAATTACCGAAGCACTTTCTTTTCTTAAATCATCAAAAAATGCGCCCTGAACAATCGGAAACAAAGCCTGACGAGGGTTAGTTTTTGCCTTAAAGCATCTTTCAAGCCATCTGTGAGTTCTCTCCATTGCTTTTTTTGCGTCGTTATATTCGCAAGGGAACGGGGCACATTCGTCAAATGCCATAATTATATCCGCACCTATGTCCTGTTGAATTTCCATTGAAATCTCAGGTGAAATAAAATGTTTTTTGCCATCCTTCGGGTCACGGAATTCAACACCGTCCTCAGTAATTTTTCTTAAATGCGCAAGCGAAAACACCTGAAATCCGCCTGAATCAGTCAGAACAGGTTTATGCCAGTTCATCCAGCCATGAATTCCGCCAAAATCTCTTATGCGTTTTGTACCGGCTCTCAGGTACAGATGATACGAATTTGCAAGAATAATCTGCGCACCTGTATCCGCAACCTGATCACAGGTCAGAGTTTTTACGGCAGAATTTGTACCGACAGGCATAAATATCGGGGTCTTTATAACACCGTGCGGAGTCGTAAAAACACCTGCTCTTGCGCCAGTCTGAGCACATGTGTGAACTAATTCATAATTAAAAAATTCATTTTGCATATCGTATCTTTAATCGTTGTCTTCCTGATTTTTATTACCTGTATAATTCTGAGGTTTCGGCAAAAAATTCTGCTAAAACCTTCAGAATTTAAACAGGAAAATATTTAAAATTGATTATTCATCAACGTCTTCTGTCACAAGTTCCATCATATTTTTGTAATTCGGACAGAGTTCTTCGGGCTTAAAGTAAATTGCGATTTCTCTTTCAGCGCTTTCAACACTGTCTGAACCGTGAACTGTATTGTAAGCTTTCAACTGCGCATAATCTGCTCTGATAGAACCTACGTCAGCTTCGCAAGGATCAGTTGCGCCAAGCACGTGACGGATTCCCTGCACTGCAAGATACCCTTGAAATACCATTGCCACAATCGGCCCGCTTGTAATATATTTTACAAGATTCGGATAAAAAGGCTTTCCGACGTGTTCTGCGTAATGTTTAGCAGCAATTTCTTCGGTTACCTGAAGCATCTTCATTCCGATTAGTTTGTAGCCTTTTTTCTCAAAACGGCTGATAATATCGCCTACCAAACCTCTCTTAACTCCGTCCGGCTTAATCGCCACAAATGTTCTTTCTTCTGTATGCATATTTCCTCCAATCATGTAGATTATATCATAAAAACGTTTATTTTGCGCCAGATTCGGGATTTTGTGCAACTAGAGGCGCCGTACTTTTAAGATTTTTGAGTTCTTTACCCAGCACCGAAAGCATAATTATACACAAAGTAATCGCCGCAATAACTAGCCCGTACCAGAAACCTTTCAAATTCATGTTCATCTTGAATGCCAGATAACTGCCGAGCGGCAAAAACAACAGCCAGTATGCCGTAAAATTTGAAATCAAAACAATTGTCGTTTGTTTCATACCCTTAAATATTCCGGCAAGCGCAACCTGCAAACCGTCAAATACTTGAAAAATTGACAATATATACAATATCGGAACCGAAATTTTGAACAAATTTTGATCCGCAGTAAACAGCCCGACAAGAAAATTCGGAAACGTTGAAAATACGACCGAACTGCACATCATAAACCCGACAGACATAACAAGCCCCACAAAAGCATACCGCTTGAGTTCATAGACATTTCCCGCCCCGTTTGCAAAACCGACTTTAACTGCAATTGCATTGGATATCGCAAGCGGAACCATAAATGATATCGTCGTAAGCGTGCATATCAAATTCTGCGCCGCCGCATAAACACCCGAAACCCGCCCCATAATTATTGCAACGCTATTGAATGCTATAAATTCAACAATGATTGCAAGAGAAATCGGAAGTCCTATTTTCATCAGATTCTTGTAATAGTCAAAATCTTTATAATCATGGAATTTCATTATTTTAAAACAATAAATCAGAAGGAAAAATCCCATGAAATATCTGACAATAAAACTTGCCCAGGCAAGTCCGACAGCACCCATTGAATGTATCGGCCCTAACCCGAATACAAAAGTTATATTCAATGCTATATTCAAAAATACTGAAAATACAGTGACCAAATTGGGTACAAGCACAATCTCAAATGCCTGCAAAAACTCTTTCAAAGCAGCATGCAAATACCCGCCGAATGTAGCAAAAGCCGTTATCAGCATATATTCCTTAATCATCGGCACAAGCTTTTCTTCAAAATGCAAAAAATCAATCAGCGGAATCGCAGCCAGCACCGCAAACATTATAATTACCCCGAGCAGCATTGAAAATCTTATTGTCGGATAAAAATATTTTTTTGCAGATTTTCTCTCCCCTCTATAGTTTGACAACAGAGGAGAAACGCTAGCAATCAAACCTATACCGAACGTCTGGATACAGTTGGTAATGGCTGTTGCAATACTGATTGCCGCAAGAGTATCAGTAGAGTGCCTTCCGGCAATCAAGACATCTCCGGCTCCTATCAGGATAAACCCGAGGTTTCCCATAATAATCGGCAGGGCAATGTTTAAAAGTTCTCTGGCATAGTGCCTGAATTTCATTCTACTCATTATGACTCAATTATACTTCAAAAATATTTTTTGAGAAATATTAAATATTAATATAATTATCTATTGAAGTACAGAAAAGTGTAGATTGGGCATACTTGCCCAACTCATTGTTTCTTTAATCAGTACTTTCTTGTACCGACAAGAAAGTACCAAAGAAGCTCCCGACCAACACTATGCTCGCTAATCATTTGTAACCGTTTCAATTAAGCAAGTGAACTCGTGCTTCGCACTCAAACAGCACTTGCTCTGTTGTCCTGAAACGGAACAATGATTGCTTGCTCCGCTATGGTCGGCAGTTATTTTATTTCATTCTGAGGGTGAAAGTAGGTTGGGCTTTCAGCCCAACTTGCAAATTAATATAATCTTCTCCCCCATGACGGGCGAATGTAAGAAGGCCGGATTGCTTCGCTTCGCTCGCTATGAGGAATCTATTCTATTTTACGAATATTAATTAAACAAGTTCAACTGCGGAACAACAAGCTCTTTGTTATCGGATTTTTTGCGGGTAGAAAGGTTGTTTGAAAAATCCTTCTGCATTTTATTCATCAAATCCTGAGAACGCTTGATGACCGAAGACGGAAGCCCTGCCATCTTTGCGACCTGAATACCGTAACTCTTGCTGGCACCACCCTGAACAATTTTACGTAAAAATTCAATTTCTCCGTCAGCCTCAGCGACAGTAATTCTGTAGTTTTTGATTTGCGGATACGTGTTTGTCATGACGTTCAATTCATGATAGTGGGTTGCAAAAATGCATCTTGCTTTAATTTTTGTAGCAATAAATTCCGCAACCGACCAGGCAATAGCAACACCGTCATAAGTACTTGTGCCGCGGCCTATTTCATCAAGGAGAATAAAGCTCTTATCCGTTGCTGAATTAAGTATATAAGCGGTTTCAATCATTTCAACCATAAAAGTTGACTGCCCGAGCGTCAAATCGTCAGACGCCCCGACACGGGTAAAGATTTTATCAATAACTCCGAGTTTCAGATAATCTGCCGGAACCCATGAGCCGATTTGCGCTAATAATGCAATAAGCGCATTCTGCCTCATATATGTTGATTTACCCGCCATATTCGGCCCTGTCAAAATCATAAACTGAGTTTTGTCATGAGAATCACTCTGAAGTTCAAGATCATTTGCAACATATTCTCCAAGCGGAAGAATTTTTTCGAGCACCGGATGTCTGCCGTTCTTAACTATAAAATCGCCCGAATCATCAATTTCAGGTTTGCAGTAATTATTTTCAACAGCAGTCTGCGCCAATGAAGTCAGGACATCAGCTTCTGCAACACAATCCGCAATCTCACGTATTCTTGTCACAAACTCTTTTGAGTATTCTCTAAAGTCCGTAAACATCTTATATTCAAGCTCGGTTGCTTTAAACCTCGCTGACAAAACATCATCTTCATGTTTTTTAAGTTCTTCTGTAATAAATCTCTCTGCTCCTGTCAGAGTCTGTTTACGGATATAAGAAGACGGAACCAGATTTCTGTTTGAATTCGTAACCTCTATAAAATATCCGAAAACTTTGTTATATCCAACTTTTAAGTTTTTAATTCCGGTTGCTTCTTTTTCCCGTTCTTCAAAGTCAATAAGCCACTGTTCTCCGTTTGTCAGAAGATCTCTGTAATAATCAAGCTCTCCGGAAACTCCTTCTTTGATAATTCCGCCTTCTTTTATTATCATTGAGGCATCTTCTCTTATTGTTTTTTCTATCAAAGACGAAAACTCTTTTATATCCTCCTGATATTGAATAATATTTTTAAACGGATTATTTTCAAGCGGATTTGCAGCTTCTATCAAGTCCGGAAGCATATTTAATGAAACTTTTAAGCTTAAAAAGTCTTTCGGATTTGCGGAATTATTGCTTAATCTTGTCGCTAGCCTTTGGATATCGTAAATTTTTTCCAGAGTTTCTATAAGTTCAACTCTGACTGCGGATTTTTCAACCATTTCGCTTACGGCATCCTGTCTTTTTAAAATATCAGGAACCTGCTTCAGAGGCTGGCAAATCCAGTTTCTTAGAAGTCTGGCACCCATGTTGGTTTTGGTTTGGTCAATAGCCCAAAGTAATGAGCCGTATTTATTTTTTTCACGCAATGTTTCAACCAGTTCAAGGTTCTTTCTGGTGCTTGAGTCCAAAATCATAAATTCAGAAAGTTCATATGCTTCAATTCGTTCAATTTTCGGAACATTGTCTTTCATATTTTCCCAGACATAAGCAATCAGAGCACCTGCGGCTCTAAAACCGATTTTGTACTTGTCATACCCGAATGCTGCAAGAGCCGCCGGTGTAAATACAGCTTTAAGATTGTTATCCGTCATGGAAAAGTCAAAAACATTCGGAGGGATTTTAGTACAATTATAAGTTTTGACAATTCCTTCCGGCAAATCAACCTTTTCTTCAGGAACAATCTGGAATGGTTTAATTTCGCCTCTTATTGAGGGAGCCACGATTTCTGACGGAGAAATTCTTGCAAGTTCTGACATTACAAGTTCCAAAGGCGCCTGGGTAACTTTAAATTCTCCCGTTGAAATATCTGCGTATGCAAACCCATACATATTGGCTTTTTCATCCTTGAACATTGCTGCTATATAGTTGTTTTTATTTTGATTTAAAAAATCGCTTTCAGTCAGAGTTCCGGAAGTTATGACTCTTGTAACACCCCGTTTAACAAGACCTTTTGCATATTTCGGATCTTCCAGCTGATCGCACAATGCAACCCTGATATTTTTTTGTACCAATTTTTCCAGATAATTATTTACCGCCTTATAAGGAATTCCTGCAAGAGGAATCCGTCCGTAAACCGGCCCCGCATCTCTGCCTGTAAGAGTTAATTCCAACTCTTTCGACATCAAAACCGCATCTTCAAAAAAGGTTTCGTAAAAATCTCCTAAACGATATAAAAGCACTGCACCGGGATTTTGTCGTTTCATTTGCATGTATTGCTGCATAACCGGTGTGAGGTCTTCTATCTTTACATCCCATGAATTTATTTGATTGATTTCTGATTTTGACATAGCTATAATTAGATTATAGCATGAAATAGGAAAAAGATATGGGCTGCTTAAAAAATATTTGCATGGCAATTTTATTGGCACTTGCATTTGTCGGATTTATGTCGCTCGGCGGGGATAGAATAGCCGGCGATATTATTGATAATTTTCTTAATCCGCCCAAAGATGAACTTGTAAAAAGAGCCGAAAAAGTCGGCGATTTTTCAAAAATTAACGACGAATTTGAACTTGAAAGAGCTGCAGGAATGCTCGGCTACAATGGAGTAGTGGCAGAACACAAAGCTTCCGGACAAAAGCTTCTCGTTATTGATACAAACAACAAACCTATTTTAACTCAGGATGACATTAAATCAGACAAAATAGAAGAGAAACTAATCGGACTTACAAAAAAAGTTAAATATCAAGCATTTCAGGTCGAAGAATTTAAAGTAACAAAACACGGCACTTTAAATTCCTTCGGAAAAGAAGCACCTTATGTCAAATTTGAAGCAAAAGCTAAAAAAATTCCTATAGGCGATATTGCCGGAATTATTTCTGTCGTAGAAAATAAGGACGGAGAACAAAGACTTCTTGTTGCAGCCAATGAAAAGAAGCGTTATTCCCAATTGATTTCAGACGAATTTTTTAAAGCGGTTAAATAAACAATACTTTTATTTATCTTTTTTTTTCGTAATTATTCAACGACACAAACAAATAGAATAAATTTGTTATTGCGAACCTGTAAAGGCGAAAGTAATCCGGCAGCTAATTAAACGTGTCATAATGAGGCTTTAGCCGAAGGAGATTCTGAAAATTCAAGTGTATTCTTCGCTTCGCTCAAAATGACGCGCTTGATTTGTCAAGATTTGCCTCCTGACAAAAATTCCTATATTATAGGCTCCGAATGACAAATCTGTTTTGTTCTTAGTTTGTCAACAGATTTTAACGCAGACAGAATATTTGCTCCGTTTTACACATTGCCGGTCGAACTGTTCTTGTCATCTTCAAGCTGTCTGATATCAATTCCAGCATCTGATTCATCCGAATATGTTGTCATTACCGGAACTTCAATCTCAACATTGACATCTGCGTCAACCATTTCGATATCGCCTTTCGGGAATTCTTTAACTTTACCGTCTTCCATTTTAACTGCAACTTTTCCGCTTAAGAACTGAAGATAGCATACTTTACCGAGTCCCTCCGGTGTCATAACAGAAGATC
Source organism: Candidatus Gastranaerophilales bacterium (assembly GCA_944323585.1). Classification (GTDB taxonomy): domain Bacteria; phylum Cyanobacteriota; class Vampirovibrionia; order Gastranaerophilales; family Gastranaerophilaceae; genus Scatenecus. The sequence goes on along the minus strand of CALUTA010000004.1, from coordinate 20,414 downwards.
CGACCGGCGGCATGCCTTTTGCTGCATCTATGTAGTTTGAGTATTCGTAAGTCAAACAGCACAAAAGTCTTCCGCAGGTGCCTGAAATTTTGCCCGGTGCAATCGGCATCCCCTGATCTTTTGCTAACTTTACGTTAATTGTCGCAAACTTTCTCAAAAAACTTGAGCAACAGAAGGGCCGCCCGCAAAGCCCGACACCTTCAAGAATTGAGGTTTCATCTCTGACCCCGATATGTCTTAAATCTATCCTGACACGTGTAAAAGTTTGGGTCAAATCTTTAAGCAATGCCCTGAAGTCAACCCTTTCCGGAGCCGTATAATAAAAAGTTATTTTACGTCTGTCAAAAGTTATCCTGCACTGTACAAGATTCATAACAAGTTTGTGCTGCTGGACAAGCGCCTGACACTTAAAAAATGCTGTTACTTCTTCTTTTTTTATATCCTCTAATGTCTGCAAATCCCGCTGGGTCAAAACTCTGACAAAAGGCAAAGGTTCAGGTTTGTTTTTACTCTTTTCCCACAATTCTGAAATCTTTGAATTTACAAGGATTGCCTTCAGAGCTTCCTCGCCCTTATCTGTTCTGACTAGCACCATTTGACCGTCTTCAAGATGAATGTTGTCCGGCACATTGAGAGGGTAAAAAGTATTTTTTATATAATTAACAGCAAATTTCATTTTTATACGTATCTTTCTTCTTCTTTAAGTTTTCTGTTCATCAATTTTTCCAGTAAAGCCTGAGGAGTTATATCAGTATAAACAGCCTCATAAATCGCCGAAGATACCGGAACTTCTATATCCAGTTTTTTGGCAAGTTCGCATATTGCTTTTGAAGTTTTGACACCTTCCGCTACAGAGCCGAGTTCTGAGAGAATATCATCAATTTTTTTGCCTTTTGCAAGCATTGAACCGACTGTATAGTTTCTGGACATCGGGCTTGAGCAGGTTGCAATCAAATCCCCCATGCCTGACAACCCGTAAAGGGTTGACGGATTTGCCCCGAGCTGAATGCTTACTCTGACGATTTCGGCCATTCCACGGGTCAAAAGCGTGCCTGTACAGTTGTCGCCAAGCCCCATTGTTTTGGCAAAACCTGAAGCAATTGCGATTACGTTTTTCAAACTTCCGCCAAGTTCAACTCCGATTACATCAGTGTTTGTATATAAACGGAATTTTGACGGAACAGTACATGCTTTTTGAACAAATTCAGCAACTTGAATATCCTCGCAAGCTACTGATGCTGCTGTCGGAAGCCCCGCAAGAACCTCTTTTGCAAGAGTAGGCCCTGATAAAATTGCAAGTTTTTGATCAGGCAGAACATCCTTTATTACCTCTGACATTCTCATCAATGAAGGAAGCTCTATCCCTTTTGATGCATTAACCAGAATCTGTTCGGATTTTATTCCTGCTTTTTTAAGTTTTTCACAAACATCACGTGTACCGGAAGTTGCAACAACGTTCAAAATTATATCGGCATCCTTGATTGCTTCTGAAAGATTTGATGTTATTTCAACTTTATCTTTTAATTGTACTTCCAGAGGTTTTGAAGCGTGTTTATTTTTGATTAAATCTTCGGACAAATCCTGCTCACGCCCCCAGATTGTAACCCTGTCGAAGTTATCCGTCAAAAGCCATGCAAGCGTAAGCCCCCAACATCCTGCACCGATTACTGTCAATTTCATAAAATTTTATCCTCTTTTCTGTCCGATTATTTATACTATCGTTGTTTTTGCGTTTAAAAGTTTTCGCAAAACTCCGCGGTGTTTTTTTAATTCCGCTCTGGCCTGTTCTATATCAAAATTTAATTCAAGCGTTACAATTGCGGTTTTAATTTCCCAGTCGCATTTTAACAATGCGGCAAGCGCTTCACTGTGAGAAACTCCGGCAATTTGTGCAACAATTCTTATCGCACGATCTTTGAGTTTTTCATTGACTGCCTGAAGGTCAATCATGAAGTTTTCGTAAGTTTTGCCTATTTTAATCATAGCACCTGTTGAAAGCATGTTCAATATCATTTTTTGCGCAGTGCCTGCTTTCAAACGGCTTGAACCTGCAATAACTTCAGGGCCGACCTCTGCGCAAATCACAAGTCCAGCTTCTTCCGCAATTCTGCCTTTCGGATTGCAGGTAATACCTATTGTCTTGCAGCCGACTTCATCTGCCCGTTTCAAAACCCCTAAAAGATATTTTGGATTTCCGCTTGCTGAAATTACAACCGCAACATCATCCTGATTCAAAATTGCAGCATCTTCATAACCCAAATCAGGATTGTCCTCAGCACCCTCTATTGAATGCCGGATAGCCTTGTCGCCGCCAGCAATGAATCCCGTTACCATATCTTTTGGAACACTAAATGTCGGAGGGCATTCGGAAGCATCAAGAATTCCGAGTCTGCCTGAGGTTCCGGCACCGAAGTAATATAGCTTTCCGCCTTTCAAAAACTGTTTTGCTATTAAATCAATACCTTCTGCAATGTGTTCAGCTTCGTCCTCTACCGCAAGAGCAACAAGTTTGTCTTCATCATTCATTTTTTTGACAATCTCTATGGTTGGAAGAATATCTATATCCTTCGTGTTTTCATTCCTGAATTCCGTAATAATGTCACTCATGCGATACCTCCTTTTATCATGTAAACACTAAATTAACATTTTTGTCGGGCCATTTATTCAGTTTTCTGCACTTACTTGGACTGTGCAACAACTTTAGATGTATTAAACAATTCTGTTTTTATAATTTCATCAGATTTGCCATTTCGATTGCGGATTTTGCAGCGTCAGAACCTTTGTTTCCGGCTTTTGTGCCGGCTCTTTCAATAGCTTGTTCAATATTATCTGTTGTCAAAACTCCAAAAATTACAGGAATGCCTGTTTGAAGGCTTACCTGCGCAACGCCTTTTGAAACTTCTGCGCTTACGTAATCAAAATGCGGGGTTGAACCTTTAATCACTGCACCGAGAGTGATAATTGCATTGTAGTTTCCGCTCTTTGCAAATTTTTGGGCTGCTATCGGAATTTCAAAGGCTCCCGGAACCTTCACGATATCAATATTATCATCCGCAACCCCGTGGCGCTTGAGTTCATCAATTGCGCCGGACAGAAGTTTTGATCCGATAAAATCATTAAATCTTGATATAATTATACAAAATTTTTCATTTCCTGCTACTAACTGACCTTCATATGTTTTCATGATTATACTCCTTTGAGGTTATTATACGATATACAGAGCTTTTTTACAACCGTATTTAACGATTATGTTACCTCAATAGCAAAAAATATTTTTACATCTTTTATAATATAATAGCTCAAGGTTAAAAACAAAAATGATTGTAAACAGCATATCAGGGAAAAAAAACGAAGCATTGAAATTTAGAGGGTCTGCCTTAAATGTGTGTGCTGCGGTTGAATCCAATATTCTGTTAAATAAAGGGATTACTGATATCTGCGGTTTTGTAATTCCGCAGGCAATTATGGCTAACAACGAAGATGAGGCATTTGAACGAGTCTTTAAGTCCGGCCTTTATTTCCTTTTTACTTTTGTTTCTCCGTTTCTGCTGATTCCTTTGATGAATAAATATTTTTTAAAATCCAATAACATAGTAAAAAATTTTTCAGGTCAACAACAAAAAATTTTAGAAATTTCAAAAAAATATTTAACTAAAGATGCTGAATATTTCAAAGAGGGGCTTACAAAAACAGCAAAAAGACTGTTTAATGATGAAAATAAATTTAATGAAACAGTAAACAACTTTAAAAATCCGGAAAAATTAAGAAAATCTTTAATCGACACACATACAAAAATTCATTGTGCGGATTTGCTTGTGACAAATCTTATGGTCGCAAGTATTCCCTGGCTTGGAAATGCCTTTACCAAATACAGAACAAATCGTTCAGGATATTCTGGAACTTATAAACTTGCAGACGAAGAATTCACGCAAAAATCCGCTCAAAAACACGATAAATCCAAACACCTCAGACAGATTGCAACTCTTGCGCTTGCATGCCTTCCGGCATTAACGCTCCCTCCGTTAATCAAAAAAGGAATGCTCGCTCCAAATACGCAAAATAAAATCTTAAAATGGTTTAATAAAAATGCAGATAAATTTGACTATAAAGATGCAATATATATGAGCCGCCTTACTGGTCTAGTTATGTGGCTTACAAGCGACTACTTTCCATATCAGCTTGCAAGCAGGGACAAATATGAATACAGAGATTGCCTTATCAGAGGAACGAGTATAGGGCTTGTTTTCTGGGGCGGGGATTTGTTTCTGAAAAAGACACTCTCAAAATTGTCTGATAAAATTTTTAAAACAAAACTTACAAACCCGCAAACTAATGAGCCTTATAGATTATCTGATTTAAAACTAAAATTTAACGAACTTGCCAAGCTTGATGAGAAAACTTTTAACAAAACCCGTAATGCCGGAGTTGCTTTGTATATTTTAAATTTGTTGATGGTATCGGCAACTCTCGGGTTCGGCCTACCTTTTATGCTTAACAATCTTCTCAGAAAAAGTGTTAATAAGGATAAAAAGAAGACTAATCATTCTTTAGATTTTAATTTTATAAATAATTCGGAAGTATTTAAAGATTTTTATACAAAAAACGGCAGAAAAATCTTATAAAAAATATATAAAGCAGCCAGTATCAGCAGAATTCCGCTGACTTTTAAAAGCATATCGGAAAATTTGTAGAAGCCTTTCCAGTTTTTGAGTTTTGAAGTGAGAACGCCTGCGAAAATTAAAATTATCCCCTGCCCCAGAGCAAACAGAAAAAGCATTATTACAGACTGTGCAAGGCTTGCCGAAAGCGACGCAAATGCCATTATCGCTGCAAGAATAGGTGTAGAACACGGGGTTCCGGCAAGTGCAAACACCGCCCCCAGAAGTATCGGATATAAAAATACGTTTCGGCCGCTGCTTTGCGGCATTTCTTTTATCATTACGGGAAGTTCAAAGTCCAAAATTCCGACAAGTTTCAACCCCATTACAAGCACCAGAGATGCCAGAACAAGCCCGAAATATCCACCGGCAAATGATACAAAAACTTTTCCGGTTAATGCGCAGATTATACCGATTACAGAAAATACAATCGCCGTTCCGAATACAAAAAACAACATCTGCAAAAATGTTTTTCCGCTTGACCTTTCGTTTGAATACCCGCCTATATACCCGACTATCAAAGGAATCATTGCCAGAGAACAGGGTGATATTGATGCTACCACCCCGCCTAAAAATGATAACCAGAATAACAATGGCAGACTGCCGTTTTGCGTAAACAGTTCAACGTAATTTTCCATTATTTAAGCCCTTCAAGATATTCTTCCAAAACTTCTTTTTCTATTGCGCCTTCAACACGTCTGACTTCCTTGTTGTTGGAATCAAGAAATATCATTGTAGGCACAAGAGTTATATTATATTTTTTTATCTGCTCGTTTGTAAAAGCTTTGCCATCCTGAACGGAAATTTCTGTCAGGACAATTCTGTCAGAATATTTCGGAAAAACTTCCTTGAATAATTTGTTCATAGTCTGGCAGTCAAGGCACATGGTTGATGTGAATTTCAGAACCTGAGGCTTGCCTATGATAACTTCTTCTGCCTGCGGAACATCCTGAGGTGTGGTCTTGGCGGTTGTTGAACCCGAATTGCTCAAAATCCAAAACGCAGCAAGCGGAACCAAAAATACCAGTGCAATAATAATAATGTTTTTTTTCATGAAAATTTCTCCTTTTCGACTTACATAATAACATAAACCAAAAAGGATTTTTTAAATACGCCTGACCGGTATATTTTATTGACCCTGTTGGGCAGTTGTCATTTCTTTAATTTTATCGAGAGTTTTTGCAGAATGCAGCATATTAGCACCGAAAAATGCAAGCACACCGCCTGCCGGTATCGCAAAGAGGGCTCTTACCCATTTTTTCGGACTCAAAAATGACAGTGCGCCAAGAACACCGACGCCTAACAATGTTCCGCCTATAACTTTCTGGGTTGTCTGCAATTTATTCAACTGCGAAACAAAAGTCATTGCGCCATTTTTTTCAGGCTCAACCTGTTTTGTAACTGCTTGTTGTGTCTGTTGTTCGTCTTTTGGCTGCTTTTCAAATTCATCTTTCTTTGGCTGAATATCAACCGCCTGAGAAGAACCTGCATTATCTGCAACAGGAGCTTTGACTTCTTTAGGAGCAGCCTCTCCAGCCTCATTTGCTCTGAATGCATAACCGGTATTATTTACAGAATTTACGTACATAGACACACCTCCTTGCTTGTATTAAAACAAAACAAAAAGATTTTTGCCTGATTTTTAAATTATTTTTACAAAAATTTAAAAATCTTCCGGAACAAAAAATGCCGCTTTTGACAAAAGTTCACGGGTATGCTCATAGCAGCAGGAATCTTTCGTTATCTGCTGGTATTCTCTTACGATATTCAAGACATCATCTACAGACATCTGTACAATTCGTCTTTTGCCTTCAATAATTCTTGCCATACTTCACCAAATCCTTTCCGGATTAGTTATCGGCAGCAAAGAATGAAAACTTTTGCAAAATCATGCTTTAGGTTTAAAAATCCTTTTTATGATTACAATCCAATTCTTTCAGCGAGTTTGAAGTAATCCACAAGTGCAAAAATTGAAATTAATTCGTTTGTGAATTTTTGAAGCTGCTTTGGATTATTCAAAGGTGTGAAAAGACTTCCGAGTTCAAAAATATTTTTGTTTGTGGAAATCGCAAACATTAAATTCGTTCCGTAGAATGAACACTTCGCCCCTCTTGCACCAAATGCTGTCTGAAGATTCTTAAATCTGTCCATAAATGCCGTTGTTATTAAGTATCTTCCTTCAACTTCGTTTGAAGAATATGCTCTGTAGCGTTTGTTGAATTCCGGATCTTCAAGTTTTATTTCTCTTAAAATTGTTTTATCTTTGCTTGTTTTCTCCCAGATTAAAGAACCTACCATTGCAGCAAGTGAAATTCCGCCGCATACCAGAATTTCATAATCCTGAACATACCATCCTAATCCTAAAAGCACTACTGTTAATAAAAGTGACCCCAGTGAAAACCATCTGTTCTTTATATTCATGTCCCATTTGGTTGCGATTATCGTATTGTTTTTTATGGGCTTATTAGCATCAAATCTTATAATAACCCCCTTAAATACCTGTCTTACACTACGGTGTTTACCTGAAGTTTCATACCAGAGATGCGTTTCCATAATAGAAAATCTGACTCCTTTATAAGAACCGTAAAATGTATCGTCGCTTGATTCTCTGTTATAACTTGAAAACAAAGAGCTTGCTGAATAATCGTAATCAGTATCCGCCATATATGAATTTACTTTACTTTTTGCATTATACCATTGAATATCGCCGAACGCCTGCAATATCTCGTCCATACATTCATTTTTTAATTTTTTGGAAAAATTACTGCTAAACGGAAACGGCATCAATATAGCCAAAACCACAAGCAAAACTTCAACTATAATTAAAAACCTATTAACTGCTGCGGCTTGAATACTCTGAATCAAAAAATGAAGACTCAGACAAAAAATAAATATAATTAAAATTTCAACAAGCAAAAGTTTAAAAAGAATAAAGTTTCTTTCTTTTTCATATTTTTCCATTTTAGGAGCAATTTCGTTGTAGTAAATCTTGTGAAATTCACGACGCATATCTGATGTATCAAGTGCCTTGTTGTTTGTCATTTATATTCTCCTCGTTCGTTTTACAATCCTGTTCTTTCGTTTAGTTTGAAATAATCTATCATATCAAGAATTGATATTACTTCGTCTAAAAATCGCTCCAATAGTTTCGGGCTGTCAAGCGGTGTAAACAAATTTCCGATTTCAAATAAATTCTTTTTAATTGGTATTGCAAACATCAAACTATCCCCATAGAATGAGCATTTCGCTTTTTTGGCACCGAATGCCGTCTGAAGATTTTTAAACCTTTCCATAAATGCTGTTGTTATTAAATATCTCCCCTCAACTTCGTCTGAAGAATAGGCTTTATACTTCTTGTTGAATTCCGTATCTTCCAGTTTAATTTCCTGCAGAGTTTCCTTCGTTTTGTTCTCTTGATAATACAGAAATAAAATATTGAATATTGCAAGCAAACCTGCAATTCCAAACAGACAAAATAATAAATTTTTCAAAAATATTCCTGCAAATATAATATAAAGCGCAATAACTATTGTAAATCCGAAAAAAGATTTATTCCTGATATTTTTATCATTTTTTGTTGCTACTATAGTTTTGTTCTTGATTGTTTTATTAGCCTCGAAATTTATAATTACACCTTCAAATACAGTAGAAACATTTTTGCTAGCTTTGTATATTAAACGGGTTTCTGAAATTGTATATTTGACATCCTTATATTTCCCCTCAAACATATCGTCATCATAACGGTGATTATAATTTGAAAACAACTCACTTTCCCTGAGATTTGTATCAGGATTAATTTTTTCCTTGTTATTTGTAACAGGTTTAATCTTACCGATTGATTTAAGTAAAGGCTTCAGGCATTCTTTTTTCAATTTTTTCGCAAAATTATCACTTTTTATGGTTGGTATCCCGAAAATACATCCCAGTACAAATAAAACAATAAATATTAAAAGAACACCGAGTTCTCCATTCCCGTGCCAGATAGATTTACAAAATAAATACATAAATACAATTAAAACAGGAATTAAACCGGTTTCTTTCAGATAAATCTTTTTCCACTCAGATTTCCGTTCCTCTTCATATTTCACCATCATTGGTGAAATTTTATCATTATAAATCTTATGGAAATTATGTCTTATTTCTGAAACCACCGTATCTTGAGACACTGATTTCTCCTCTTTGCAAAATTATAATAATTATATATAATAGCTAATTTTTTATATATAAACATACTTCAAAATATGTATAAACTCCCGCTTTATATTTTACACAATTATCCCTTGATATACAAAAACTGAAATAAATTTGTCATTCTGAGCCTGTTTATGAGATTCTCCTGGCTTTGACCTCAGAATGACAATTAGGCGAAAAATCTAAAACTGTTCTGTATGTAAATGGATAATTGCGTATTTTATTACACTAAAAAAGAGGAAACCGTTATTAGTTTCCTCTTTTTATTCATTATTGAATGAAGTATTTATTATTCTTCATCTTCGTGAGTATCGTCGATTTGGAAATCAGGAGCGCCGAACATACCTTCGATTTCTTCCAAAATCGCAGACGGTTTTCTTGCCTGATTTCTCTGCGCAACCGCACGTTTTCTTGCTTCACGTTCTTTTTCTTCGTTAGCGTTTGTAAGGTGGTGGAAGCCGGTGCCTGCAGGAATCAAACGTCCGATAATAACGTTTTCCTTCAAGCCTCTGAGCATATCCTTCTTGCCATCGACTGCCGCTTCAGTAAGAATTCTTGTGGTTTCCTGGAATGAAGCCGCTGAAATGAAGCTTTCTGTGTTCAATGATGCTTTTGTGATACCTAAAAGCATATATTCACATGTTGCAGGAGTTTTTCCTTCTTCTTCAGCCTGTTTGTTAATATTTTCAAAATGCTGAATTTCAACCAGTTCACCCGGAAGAAGTGTGGTATCTCCGGCATCAACTACTTTAACTTTCTTAGTCATCTGTCGAACGATAATTTCAACGTGTTTATCAGCGATTTCAACACCTTGAGAACGATATACACGCTGAACTTCGTCAACCAGATACTGCTGGGCTGCTTCCGGTCCGCAAAGTCTGATAACATCATGCGGGTTCAGAGGACCGCTTGTTAAAGGCTGACCTTTTGTGATTTTCTGTTTGTCCTGAACTATGATATTAGCATCAATTGCATATTTGATTTCAGTTCTGCCGTTGTCTGTAACAAGATAGAGTCTTGGCAAATCTTCATCAGTTTCAATTTCCGCAACACCGTCGACCTCTGCTAATATTGCGCAGTCTTTTGGTTTGCGGCCTTCAAGAAGTTCTTCAACTCTCGGAAGACCCTGAACGATATCACCTGTTTTTTGTCTTTCGAATACAAGTGTTGCTATAATATCACCTCTCTGTACAAGCGCTCCTGATTCTACCTGAAGCATTGTACCGGGGCTGATCAAGTACGGACGGCCGTTTCTTATTTTAATTTCATTTTTGTTTACTGAAACAACCTGACCTGAAACAGGTGATCTGTCGCCATTGTCTGAAATTATAGCATCAAGCTTGATGAAATCGCCTTTTTTAACACTTGCTTTGCCGTTGATTTTAACATCAGTTTCATAGCTGTCGCAGACAATCAGCAATCTTCTTGCTTCTTCATTGTCATGTTTAATTGAGGCAGTACCATCATTGATTGCAAGAACCTGAGTTTTTGCAACAGGTGTTTTCGGCTCAATAATCTGACCGTCTTTTACAAGAAGTTCAGTCTGAAGTGAAGACATAAGTTTTGAATTACCTTCAAATTCACGACGAACAATAAGGTTTTCAAGAACAACGATTCGCAAGTTGCCTTTTTCATCAAGTTCAACCATACCTTTCAAGTGTGAAAGATATCCCTGCATTTGAAGGACAAGACTTGTTCTTGTAATTGTTGAACCGTCGAGATTTCTTACTCTTGCGCCGTCTTTGTATTGAAGCTGGGTTACAGGAACGATGTCAATCAAATTGTCTGTTGTATTGAATTTGATTGAAACATCTTTCTGCTGAACTTCGAGAACCTGAACAGGTCTGATCAAAATTTGAACAGGCTGATTTGCAATGTTGTCTTCATCAAGTGAAAGACTTGCATCAAGTTCTTCGTCCAAATCATCAATATCAATGTCATCGTTAGCTGAATCCATAATTGTAATGATTGATGTTTCCTTAGCTTTAATGCCTTCAGCAATTACGGTACCTTTTTTAACGACTTCACCTTCATCAACTTTTAATTCGGAAATACTTGAAAGCTGGTGAACTTCGCCCGGACGTACTGTGATTTCGTGAATAATATCATTAAATTCTTTGAATTCAACAATACCGTCAATGTGGCAGTAAACGTCTTTTACAACTTCGGTACCTGCTGTTACGTAAGTTCCGTTTTCAACCATCTTCAAAGAACTGTCTTTTGAAATCTGGTGAATTTCTTCCGGAATAAATACTACAGAACCCGGTTTTGTAATGATTTGGTTTTCATCAACTTCAACATCAACATATCTGATTTCGCCGGATGAAGTTACTGCACAATCGTCATCAAGAAGTTCGGCAATAATCATTCCGTTTTCAACCGGAGTGTCAACCGGAGCTTTTACGATATATTTTTCACCTGTCTTGTCTACTGTCCAGAGCTGTTCTTTTTTGGTCTGTTCAAATGTTGCATTTTCAGGCTGTAAAGATGCGATTACGATTGTCAATTCTTTACCTTGAACAATCTTTCTGATATTTTTGCCTTCAAATTTAACATCTTCAATAACAAGATCTTCACCGAAACGAACTTCACCGCCGTGTTCAGAGATCATCAAAGTTTCAGCAAGTTTTTCGCCTTCGGCAACTTTTTGTTCATCTTTAACAAGCAGTTTTGACCCGCCCGGAAGGTTGTAAACATCACCGCCGAGAACCCAGATAATACCCTGTTTGTTTGTAGTTCTGGAGATATTGCCCTGACGGTCTTTCTTTTCATCAGCGATAAAGTCTTCGTATATAACTTCACCTGAAAGGTCTGATGTGATATCTTTTGTTGCTTTTTCTGTCAAACGGGAACCGTCGCCTGATGAAACCGGCTCATAAGTTGCAAGTTTAAAGCCTTTTTCAACCTGCATACCGTTTTCAAAGAATACCGTAGATCCTGCCGGAATATGATATTTATCTGTACGTTTTGCACCTTTAATTTCAATGTCGGCTTCGTAGTTAGCAACTTTAACGACATCTCCGTGACGTGTTCTGACTTCGCGGGTTCTGACGTTAGAAACAACTTCACCTGCTGATTTTGCTTCAATAGATTTCATTGCACCGGCACCTTTGAATACACCGCCTGTGTGGAATGTTCTCATTGTAAGCTGTGTTCCGGGTTCACCGATTGACTGAGCTGCGATAATACCGATTGCTTCACCGATATCAACGAGTTTCTGAGTTGTCATTGCCCAGCCGTAGCATTTCTGGCAGATTCCGTATTCAAGTCCGCAGGTCAAGCCTGAACGAACTTTTAAATGCTGAAGGTTTAAGTGTGCTACTTTTTTGATATCATCACGGTTCATTGTTGTTCCTGATTTAACAAGAACTGTACCGTCTGTATCAACAATGTCTTCAGCAATTGTACGTCCCAAAAGTCTGTCAATCAACGGAACAATTACTGCGTCCCCGTTTGTAATCGGTTTCATATTAATTGATTTTGTTGTATGACAGTCATCTGCACGGATAATTACATCCTGCGCAACGTCAACAAGACGTCTTGTCAAATATCCTGAGTCCGCTGTTTTTAATGCGGTATCTACAAGACCTTTACGTGCACCGTATGAGGAGATGATGTATTCCGTAACTGACAAACCTTCTTTAAAGTTTGATTTAATCGGCAAGTCGATAATCTGTCCCTGTGCGTCAGCCATCAAACCGCGCATACCGACAAGCTGTGATACCTGTGACAGGTTACCTCTCGCTCCGGAGAATGCCATCATATATACAGGGTTTAATCTGTCGAAATTTTCAACTACCTGTGCTGTAAGTTTTTCAGTTGTTTCAGACCAGGTGTCGATAACTTTTGTATATCTTTCAACCTCTGTAATTTCACCTTTTAAATATCTGTTGGTTGATTTTTCAATTTCTTTTTCTGCTTCCTGAAGCAGTTCTTTCTTTACTGACGGAACCTGCAAATCAGCAATTGAAATCGTTGTGCCGGATTTTGTTGCATACTTATAGCCAAGGTTTTTCAGGCTGTTTGCAAGTTCTGCGGTTTTTGCACCGCCAAACTCAAGATAAATCTGAGACAGAAGGTTGTTCAAACCTTTTTTATCCATCTGCTTGTTAATATAATCAAGAGTTTTCTTTGAATTTGTATATGTTTCCATTCTATATTTCCTTTTTCTTTTTAATATAGCTTACTTTTTTGGAATTGCCTTTAGCTATGAAAACTCACTAAGCTAAAGCTTTTCTTACAGCTTCGTTAAAGATAATTCTTCCGGCTGTAGTTTCAATTCTTCCGCCGTGCTCGTCACGAACAACAATCTTGTCGTGAAGATCAATTACACCGACTTCCAATGCTGAAATTGCATCCTGGAAGTTGTAGAAATAACCTTTCGGATCTGATTCCGGATTTTTGAGGATAGTCAGGTAGTACATACCCAAAACCATGTCCTGAGTCGGTGTGATAATCGGCTTGCCCGTTGCAGGAGCGAGGATGTTGTTTGTCGCAAGCATCAACATTCTTGCTTCGGTTTGAGCTTCGATTGAAAGCGGAACGTGAACAGCCATTTGGTCACCGTCGAAGTCAGCGTTGAATGCTGTACATACAAGCGGGTGAAGCTGAATTGCACGGCCTTCTACCAATTTCGGTTCAAATGCCTGAATACCTAATCTGTGAAGGGTCGGGGCACGGTTCAATAATACCGGATGTCCGTCGATTACTTCTTCCAAGATATCCCAGACAATTGCTTCACTGCGTTCGATTTTCTTCTTGGCAGATTTAATATTTTGAACATATCCGCGTTCAATAAGTTTGTTTACAACAAACGGCTTGAACAATTCAATTGCCATTTCTTTCGGCAAACCGCACTGGTTAAGACTCAACTGCGGGCCTACAACAATTACTGAACGGCCTGAGTAGTCAACACGTTTACCGAGCAGGTTCTGACGGAAACGGCCCTGTTTACCTTCAATAATATTTGACAATGATTTCAATGCTCTGTTGTTCGGACCGACAACTGTTCTGCCTCTTCTTCCGTTATCAATAAGAGCATCAACTGCTTCCTGAAGCATACGTTTTTCGTTACGAACGATAATTTCAGGAGCACCCATTTCCAAAAGTCTTTGCAAACGGTTGTTTCTGTTTATTACACGTCTGTATAAGTCGTTTAAATCTGATGTTGCAAAACGCCCGCCGTCCAGCTGAACCATCGGTCTTAAATCCGGAGGAGTTACAGGAAGAACATCCATAATCATCCATGTCGGATCCGTTTCTGATGAAATCAAGCTGTCCAGAAGTCTTAAACGTTTGATAAGTTTACTTTTCTTTTGAACTGAATTTACGGAACCGGATAGCTCTGTTCTGATTTCTTCTGCAAGTTCTTTTGTATTAATTTCAGACAAAAGTTCTTTTATAGCTTCGGCACCGATACCTACTTTCAAAGTAGAATCTTCATTTTCAGCCATGTAATCTTCATATTCTTCTTCACCTAAAAGCTGAAGTTTTTTGAACTGGCTTTCACCAGGATCAAGAACCACGTAGTTGTTAAAATAAATAACCTGTTCAAGATCTTTCAAAGTCATATCCAAAAGTAAACCTAAATAAGAAGGAATACCTTTTAAGAACCAGATATGAGAAACAGGAGCGGCTAATTTGATGTGCCCCATTCTCTGACGTCTAACTTTAGAATCAGTAACTTCAACACCGCATCTTTCGCAGATAATACCTTTGTGGCGAACTCTTTTATACTTACCGCAATAGCATTCCCAGTCTTTTGATGGTCCAAAAATCCTTTCGCAGAACAGACCGTCACGTTCGGGCTTCAAGGTACGGTAGTTTATCGTTTCAGGTTTTGTAACTTCACCGTAGGACCATTTTAAAATCCTTTCCGGTGACGCTATACTGATTCGTATATAGTCAAAATAATCAATACTTGTTGACATTGTTTTTAATTTCTCCTTTTAATTAGTTGAAAATTTGTTTTAGTTGAAGGTTTAACGGTTGAACAGCTGATTTGTTTTTATCGGGTTTTGAATTGTTAAATATAAACTTTTCAACTATTCAACCTCTCAACCTTTCATCTAATATTATAAATCTCCGAATGTTGTCGGTGTTTCAAAGAAGTTGATGTTTAACAACTCTGAATCTATATCAGACAGAGTTCTTTTTGGAGCTGATTTTCTCAAATCGTCCATATCTGTCATCAAATCAACTTCTGCGCCGTCTTTTTTAGCAACCGTAATATCAAGACCGATTGACTGTAATTCACGAACCAGTACTTTGAATGATTCAGGAATACCGGGTCTTGGGATATTGTCGCCTTTTACGATTGCTTCGTAAGCACGGTTTCTGCCGTTGACATCATCGGATTTAATTGTCAGCATTTCCTGCAATGTGTAAGCTGCACCGTAAGCTTCCAAAGCCCAAACTTCCATTTCACCGAACCTTTGTCCGCCGAATTGAGCTTTACCGCCCAGAGGCTGCTGTGTTACGAGTGAATATGGGCCAGTAGAACGAGCGTGGATTTTGTCGTCTACAAGGTGGACAAGTTTAAGGATATATGAAAGACCGACTGCTACAGGTTCATCAAACGGTTCACCCGTACGTCCGTCAATCAATCTTACTTTACCGTCTTCAGTTACCCAATCGCATCCGGATTCTTTGATACCTTTCAAAAGTTCCTGTTTTGTTGCGATTTCGGATTTGTTGTCACCGTACATTTCATCGAACGAAGGTGCTTCATAGTAGTTGCCGGTTAAGTATGCTGCCAAACCTAACAACAATTCATAAGTTTGACCTACGTTCATACGGGAAGGTACACCAAGCGGGTTAAGTACGATATCAACCGGTGTTCCGTCAGGCATAAACGGCATATCTTCTTTCGGTAAAATTCTGGATACAATACCTTTGTTTCCGTGACGGCCTGAGAGTTTGTCACCGACTGAAACTTTACGTTTTTGTGCAATGTAAACTCTGATTACCGTATTTGCGCCCGGCGGAAGTTCATCGCCTTTTTCTCTGTCAAATACTTTAACGTCAAGTACACGGCCGCCTTCACCGTGAGGAACTCTAAGAGAGTTATCTTTTACATCTCTTGCTTTTTCAGCGAAGATTGCACGGAGAAGTTTTTCTTCCGGCGGATGTTCAGATTCACCTTTCGGTGTAACTTTACCTACCAGAATATCATCAGCATAAACTCTTGCACCGATACGAACAATACCGCGTTCATCAAGGTGTCTCAGTGCATCTTCTGAAACGTTTGGAATTTCTCGTGTGATTTCTTCCGGTCCGAGTTTTGTCTGACGTGCGTCTATTTCCAATTTTTCAATGTGAACTGATGTGAAAATATCATCGTGAACGCATCTTTCAGACAACAGAATTGCGTCTTCGTAGTTGTAACCTTCCCACGGCATATAAGCAACGATTACGTTTTTACCGAGTGAAAGTTCTCCGCAATTTGTAGAAGCACCGTCTGCGATTACGTCGCCTGCCTTAACCTTGTCGCCTTCATGAACTATCGGACGCTGGTTAATACAAGTATCCTGGTTGCTTCTTAAATATTTCATTAATTGATATAAATGCGGTTTGTTATTTGTATCTCTGATTATAATTTCTTCACCAACTACACGTTCAACCGTACCGTCGACATCTGAAACTACTACCATACCTGAGTCTTTTGCTGCACGTGCTTCAAGACCTGTTCCGACTACCGGTCTCTGGGTAATCAAAAGCGGAACGGCCTGACGCTGCATGTTTGAACCCATCAATGCACGGTTTGCGTCGTCGTGTTCGATAAACGGAATCAATGATGTTGCCACTGAAATTACCTGAATCGGTGAAACCCCCATATAGTCAACTTTGCTTGATTCGCCCATTGTGAATTCGGATTTGTATCTGACAGGTACGTATTCATCTTTGAATGTATTATCAGGATTCAACTGAACGTCAGCCGGTGCAATACGAAGGTTTTCATCTTCGTCTGCTGTCAGGTAGTGAACTTCGTCTGTTACAACGCCGTTTTTAACAACGAAGAACGGTGTTTCAACAAAACCGTAGTCGTTAACTTTTGCGTGTGTAGCAAGAGATCCTATCAAACCTGCGTTCGGACCTTCAGGAGTTTCAATCGGGCAGATACGTCCGTAATGTGACGGGTGAATGTCACGAACAGCAAAACCTGCACGTTCTCTCATCAAACCGCCTGGGCCGAGAGCTGAAATACGTCTTTTGTGAGTAAGTTCGGCAAGCGGGTTTGTCTGATCCATAAACTGTGACAACTGTGAACTTCCGAAGAATTCTTTTAATGAAGCAACCAGAGGTTTGGTGTTCAAAAGGTTCAACGGAGTCAAAGTTTCTGAATCCTGAAGTGTCATTCTTTCTTTAACAATTCTTTCAATTCTTGAAAGACCAACTCTAAACTGGTTTTGAAGAAGTTCGCCGACTGAGCGGATTCTTCTGTTGCCGAGGTGGTCGATATCATCAACCGAACCTTCATCATATGTAAGGTTAATCAGGTATTCGATTGACGCTACGATATCCTGAACAGTCAAAGTTCTCTGGTTTTTAGGAATGTTCAGGTTTAATTTTTTGTTTAATTTATAACGTCCGACACGGCCGATATCGTATTTCTTTTCATCAAAGAAGCGGGCTTCAAGAATCTGGCGTCCGCCCTGAGGAGATGCCGGATCGCCGGGTCTGAGTTTTTTATAAACTTCAATTAAAGCATCATCCGTTGTTTCGGCTGTATCTTTATCAAGTGTTTTCTTTAAAAATTCAAAGTGAGTGAACAATGATTCCATTTCTGAAACAGTGATACCCATAGCTTTCAGCAAGGTTGTAGCAAGGATTTTTCTGTTTTTGTCTATCTTTACGTAAATCAAATCATTGGAATCTGTTTCGATTTTCAGCCATGCACCTCTGTTTGGAATCATGGTTGCGTTGTATAAACGTTTGCCGGCAGGTGAAATTTCACGTTTGAAGTAAACCCCCGGAGAACGTACGATTTGTGAAACGATAACACGTTCGGCACCGTTTACGATAAATGTACCTTTGTCCGTCATTGTCGGAATATCACCGATATATACTTCTTGTTCTTTAATTTCACCGCTGTCACGGTTTACAAGTCTTATCATAACACGGAGCTGTTTTGCATAAGTTGCGTCATGAATTCTTGCTTCTTCAACTGTGTATTTTGCATTGTCGAACGTATAGTTCGGAAGGAAATGCAGTTCCAATCTTCCTGTATAGTCTTTAATCGGAGAGAATGAAAGAAGTTCTTCCTTCAAACCTTCTTTTAAAAACCATTCAAACGATTTTTTTTGCACTTCAATAAGATCCGGTAAATCGTCCAAACGAGTATGAGGAATACCCATCGGCGTTACTCTTTTTGCATATTTTGTCTTAGACATCAATTCACCTCATTAATAATGGTGTAACTACAAAAAATATTTTTTACTATCTAACTTAAGGCTGTAAACCTTTTACCTGTCTGCTTTTGAGACTGATAAACTTTTATATGTAATCCGGGGGAATTTTCATTTGGGCACAACTCTCCCGACTTTAATTTTTCATGTTACTTTATCGTAATACATCAAATTTTTTAGTCAAGAAAATGACATCTCTTTTTAAATTTCTTGTTACGATTTCTTTACAATATGTTATAAAAAACTTTTCTCTGGGCATAAAGTTTCTTCCCGTGCCGTTTTTGAGGTTTTATTCAATTCAGACGGAATAAAATCAACTCATCCTCGAAACTTGCGTATATCAAAACTTTCTGCTATATTCCTGTTATGGGGGTATTTATGAAAAAGTTTCTGATTTTTTTATTCTTAATTTGCTTTGTTTCTGCGGGTGTTGCAATGGCAGAAGACCTGCCGGCTAAATCAGAACCAAAACAAGAGAGCGAAAATGTTGTTTTGCAGGGCGAAGCGGTTTTTAACTGGCTTGATATGTCGCAAATCGAGCGTGACACGATTATTCAAAACTATAAAAACATAATCTTTGGCGAAGATACAGTCTACAAATACAAACGCAAAGAATTCAAATCAATGTACAAAGATTTTGTAAAAGACAGTGATTTTCAGTATCACTATATGGAAGCAAAAAACGGAATTACGGAAACTCCGCAGTACCGCTTGAGCGCATTTTTCAGCGGAAAAATATTAATCAGCTATGCAATACAGTACAAAAAAAATCCGAGAACTGTTTATTACTACGACGCAATGGGGCATTTAAAATATGTTGATATGATTTCGGAAAACTACCCCAACTTCCCTTACTGGTCAAAGCAATACCGTGTAAACGGCAAAATGATAAGCGCAATATATTTTGTATCACACGATATGCAATATATGTATGAACCTGACGGAGAATTTCAGGGTGTCTGGTTTATGGACAAAATGTATGACCGTAATGCCAAACAAACCCTGACAAGAACAAACTGGTAGTTTTATGAAAAAATTTCTGACAATTCTGATATTATTAACGGCAATAATTTTTCAGGCTTTATATACTGAGGAAGTTCTGGCCTACGGGATACGGGTTCAAAGGGATTACCGCTTCACAACCCAGCAGGACAGAAACAAAAGAATAAAAGTTTATCAGGAATACCTGCAAAAAACAGGAATTTTTAACGAAACTCCGGATGCGAAAAAAGAAGCTTACAAAAAATACAGAAAAGACAAAAATTTCAGGGCCAATCTTAACCACATAAAACACGACAAACCTTTGCCTGAAAAAGGTTACACAGCCAAAGGCAACTACTACCAGATGGCTGATAAAATTCTTTCAGGATATTCGATTATTTATGACAACGACCCAAATACCGAATACGTTTATAATACTCTCGGAGATTTGTATGAAGTGATTTATTTAATCGGAGAAGAAAATGTACTTCCGCATTACAAAGCAGTTTACGCATTCAACGGGTCTTTGCAGAGGGTAATTTTTTCTGCAATTGACGGGTACGATTACATTTTTTATCCGACCGGAAAACTTCAGGGAGTCGTTGTTGACGGCAAACTTTACAACAAGGTCGGAAGGCCTGTAAAAGTCTGGTTAAAATAGTTTCGGGGGAATTTTTATGAAAAAATTTTTCATTCTTTTTTTGTTTTGTTTGTGGCTTATGGTAAACCAAAATCTTTCCGCTTTTGCAGATGAAGAAGAAGCGAAAACTCCGCCCCCGCAAATCACAAACGAAAAACTTCGTGAATATAAAGATTTTATTGATGAAAACGGAATTAAAGAAAAAGAAATTCCTGATTTGAAAGCTACAATTTCCTCGCATGAAAAAGATCCGAATTATAAAGAAAATGTACAAAGAGCCTTGAAAGAAAAAACTGATTCAATAAACGGCTACAAAGTAAAAGCAAATTGCGGCAAAAAAAATGACGTCAAAATCCTGCTTAATTATTCTGTAATTTATGATAACGAACCCAATAAAGAATACATATATTCGGTTGCGGGAAAGCTTTACCAGATAGCATATGTTTATCCGGAATACAAAGCGGTTTACTCAAATTTGGGAAAATTAACGCAGATAATATTTCCGCTGAACGACAATTATTTTTGCATTTTCAGCGG
>CALUTA010000003.1 GCA_944323585.1 Candidatus Gastranaerophilales bacterium | reverse complement strand
ACTATTTTCTACTGACATAATTATATTACATAAATCTTTTGTGTGTTTTAATTTTAAGCTTTTGTAAAAATATTTTTTATTTCAGGCAATTTTTTTGTATGCTAAAACTTAATTATAGTAAAGGGGAAAATAAAATTATGGTAATCGGACCGCTTAAATTGCTTAAATTACCGGCAAGACTGATCTACAAAGCCGGTTCAAAGGGGAATAACCAATACAACATGTTCTCAACAAAAACCGGAGAGTATCTCGGCTATATGCGTGCTGAAAAAGTTCTTCTGAAAAAAAGCGATTTTTACCCGATTACAGAGCCGACGCCTTCTCTTTATCTGAATAAACTTGAAGCATTGAAAAAAGGTGAAAAAGTCGGAACTGACTTCATAAACTTTGCAAGACACTTAAGCAAAAAGGAGGGTGCAGGCGGAAGAATTCATCTTATCGCATATAACTCTAACGACATCAAAAATCCGCCCCAAAAATTCTACAGGAAACTCGGGTTTACATGTACAAGGGCGGAAGACAACAAAATTATAGATGATGCAATCAAAAACAACACCCCGCTTCCGTTCAGGCTGAATTTCGGAAGCATTATGTATCTTGAAAAATTTTAAACATTTTAAAAAGACAGCCGATAAACGACTGTCTTTTTGTATAAGTTGCTATAAGTTATTTAACCACGATATTAACGAGTTTTTTCGGAACAACAATTGTTTTTACAATTGTTTTGCCTTCCGTGAACTCTTTCACCTTGGCGCTTGCAAGGGCCAGAGCTTTCAGTTCGTCTTCGCTTGAAGATTCATCAGCCTCAATTTTATCTCTGAGTTTGCCGTTAACCTGCACGACAAGCGTAATCGAACTTAACTTTGCAAGGTTTTCATCCCACTGTGGCCATTTTTGTTCGTGGATTGAACCTTCACAGCCGAGTTCATGCCAGGCCTCTTCGGTCAGGTGAACCGCAACGGGTGACATAAGTTTTATCAATGTCAAAATAGCAAAACTCAACACCTGTTTGTCTTCTTCATCAAGAGAAGCCTTTTTGCCCTGCCAGTCGTAGATTGTATTTACAAGTTCACGATACTTGGAAATTACGGTATTGAACTGGAAATCATTCGCAATATCGTTTGAAATACCTTTAATTGCAATGTGAACTTTTCTCAAAAGCTCGTCGTTTTCTTTCTTTTTCAGTGAACCTGCAACAAGTTCAGGAAGATTCAACACAATATTGCCTGCATTTGATGAAATCAATCTCCAAACTCTGTTCAGGAATTTGTAACAGCCTTCAACACCTGCATCTGACCAGTCAAAATCTCTTGCCGGCGGAGAATCTGACAGGATAAACAATCTTGCTGTATCAGCCCCGTAATTTTCAAAGATTTCGTCAGGATCTACAGTGTTACCTTTGGACTTGGACATTTTAGAGCCGTCTTTCAAGACCATTCCCTGTGTCAGAAGGTTTTTGAAAGGCTCGTCAAAGTCTAACAATCCTAAATCTCTCAAAGCTTTTGTGAAAAATCTTGAATACAAAAGGTGAAGAATAGCATGTTCAATTCCGCCGACATACTGGTCTACAGGAAGCCATTTGTTTACTTTATCTTTTGCAAAAGGCATTTTGTCGTTTCTGGCGTCTGAATATCTCAAGTAATACCAGCTTGAACATACAAACGTATCCATTGTATCGGTTTCACGTTTTGCAGGGCCTCCGCAGCATGGGCAGGTTGTTTCCACAAAAGATTTTGATGTTGTAATCGGGGAT
This sequence comes from Candidatus Gastranaerophilales bacterium, assembly GCA_944323585.1. Taxonomy (GTDB): domain Bacteria; phylum Cyanobacteriota; class Vampirovibrionia; order Gastranaerophilales; family Gastranaerophilaceae; genus Scatenecus. The sequence goes on along the minus strand of CALUTA010000003.1, from coordinate 26,876 downwards.
TTGCCGACAACACTGAAGTCTACGTCTTTTGGCAAAAGAACGGGAAGCTGATCTTCAGGAACAGGCTGAATCCCGCATTTTTCGCAATATACAACGGGAATCGGAGCACCCCAGTATCTCTGGCGGGAAACCAGCCAGTCACGAAGTCTATATTGAGTTTTAAATTCTCCGAAGCCTTCTTTTTCTGCTTTTTCCGTAATTGCTTTTTTGGCATCTTCATTTTTCATTCCGTTAAATTCGCCGGAATTAACCATTATACCCGGTTCTGTATAAGCCGCATCTTTGCAATCTGAAGGATTTTCAGGATTTTCAATAACAACTTTCATCGGAAGGTTGTATTTCTTTGCAAAGTCAAAGTCCCTTGTATCATGTGTCGGAACCGCCATTACAGCACCTGTTCCATACTCTACCAGTGCATAATCCGCTGTCCAGAGCGGGAATTTTTCACCCGTAAACGGGTTTATACAATGTGTGCCAAGAGGAACACCCGTTTTAACTCTTTCTGTTGAAAGTCTTTCGATTTCAGTCATTTTGCGGGCGTTTGCACGGTACTCCTCAACTGCTTTTTTATTTTCGGGAGTTGTCAATTTTTCTATATCTTTGTACTCCGGAGCCACAACAAGGTAAGTTATGCCGTAAGCCGTATCAGGTCGTGTTGTATAAACAGGAATTTCAAGCTCTGAACCGTCCGGCATATCACAAACTTTGAATCTCAAAATAGCACCCTGTGATTTTCCTATCCAGTTGGCCTGCATCGTTTTTACGTTGTCGCCCCAGCCCGTGAGCTTGTCCAGATCATCCAGCAGTACTTCTGCATAATCCGTAATTTTTAAGAACCACTGTGAAAGATATTTTTTCTCAACAACATGGTCGCATCTCCAGCATTTGCCGTCGATTACCTGTTCATTTGCAAGAACCGTTCCGCATTCTTCGCACCAGTTGACTGCCGCTTCTTTTTTATATGCAAGTCCTTTTTTATAAAGCTGCAAAAACAGCCACTGAGTCCATTTGTAATAATCGGGTTTGCAGGTCGTAACCTCTCTGTCCCAATCGTATGAAAGCCCCAGCATCTTAAGCTGCTTTGTCATATATTTTATGTTTTCGTCTGTCCAGTTTTCAGGATTTGCGCCGTGTTTCATGGCTGCATTCTCGGCCGGAAGCCCGAAACTGTCCCAGCCCATCGGATGAAGAACATTGAATCCGTTCATCTTTTTGTAACGTGCAATAACATCCGTAATCGTGTAATTTCTTACATGCCCCATATGAAGTTTGCCGGATGGATATGGAAACATTGACAGCGCATAATATTTCGGCTTGTCACTGTCATCCGTTGTTTTAAAAGCTTTATTATCTTCCCAAACTTTCTGCCATTTTTTCTCAATTTCTTGCGGATAGTATGATTCTTTCATCTTTTTCTCCCTAATTCTTCGCAACAAAAAGGGTAGCATAAAAATATTTCCGGCGCAATTATATTCTTTATTTTATTTCATTTATTTATACTATTACCGATTTTGAAAATTTATATTATAATCTTGTATTATGAAGAAGATATTTATTTTACCTGTAATTTTGACTCTTGCGCTTGCAAATACGTTTGCAGAACCCGCTAACGCAGGATTTATTGACGACTGTAAGGCTAAAGTGTCTCAATCAAGAGAACTCAAAAATGCACGTAACGAAGTTAAAGATTTATTTGTAAAACAGGACGAATATACTAACAATCACGAACTGGACAAATTGTCATCGATTTATGCCGAAAATTTTATCAATGCAGACGGATTTGCGAAAAAAATTTACTTTAAATTAATCAAAGATACCTGGGAAACTTATCCTGATATTATTTACAAGACAGAAATCCGTGATATTCGTATTGACGGAGTGTTTGCAACCGTTCAAACCTACGAAACGGCACTTGCAACAACCCACGAACAATCTGATACGGTTGACGCTTACGGTGAATTGAGGTCAGAAGCAAACAGCATTTATTATCTTAAAAAATTCGGAAGCAAATGGCAAATTGTAGCAGAGCAGGTTCTTGACGAAAAATCGCAGCTTAAATACGGAGATGCAAGATTCGTTAAAATGGATCTGACTGCACCAAAAATCGTTAATGCCGGGGATGAATATACTGCCTCACTTGATATTGATCTTCTTGATGATGAAAGTGCCATTGCTTCTATTGAAAATCAGGAAATCATCCACCCTATCGGAAAACCAAAAGAAACTTTCAGAAATATTACGGGACAAAATGAACTTGAAAGAGTGTTCAAAGCTAATCTTAAAAATATTAATGAATACGCAACCGCATCTGTCGGAATTGCCAAAACTGAACCGTATGATGAAACCCATTCAAAAGTTTACGTAACAGGAATCGCATTTCTTATGACAAGAATAAACGTAATTCCTGAAAATAAGTTTATAGTTATTGAGGACGACAAGAATGCACAGGAAACTAAGTAGCTCAATATATTTGATAGTTTGCTTTATATTTTTCCTGTGGGTAGACTTATACTTTTCAGCCCAACTGGTCAGGCAGCTGACCCACGGGATGAAGATTGTAACCCCCGTTTTTGCTCTTACATATGTCAAAAATTACGGGGCAGCATTTAATATTCTGCAAAATTCAAGAGAAATTTTGATTATTCTTTCTGTAATAGCTATTATGCTATTATTTGGATATGTTATTAAACACTTGAAATCAATTTCTTTTAAAAGCATCTTCTTTATTGCACTTTTATCTGCAGGTATTGCCGGCAATCTTCACGAAAGAATTGTCTACGGGTATGTAAGAGATTTCTTTGAAATAAAAGCTTTTTCCTTCCCTGTATTCAACATTTCCGATATATTTATTACTATTGGAGTCATTGCACTTGTTATCCTTATTCTGATTAAAAAAGCCAAGTAAAATATGATTATTTACGTTGATGAAAATGATGAAAATACCAGATTAGACTCTTTCCTTGCGTCTTTAACAGAGGGGCTGTCACGCACCAAACTCCAAAATCTTATAAAATCAGGTAATGTTACGGTCAACGGCATCAGCAAAAAACCTTCATATTTAATCAATGAAAACGATAAAATAGAATTCAACATTCCTGAATATCAAACCGTGAAAATTGAACCAGAGAATATCAGCCTTGATATAGTCTATGAAGATGACAATATGCTTGTCGTAAACAAACCTTCAGGAATGCTTACCCATCCGGCTGTAAACGAAAAAAACGGAACATTAGTTAATGCACTGCTATTTAAATATGGCGAAAATCTTTCCGATATCAACGGAGAACTCAGAAGAGGAATCGTACACCGCCTTGACAGAAATACTTCCGGACTGTTGATGATTGCAAAAAACAACAAAACTCACGAATACCTTGCCGGATTAATCAGAAATCATCAAATTACCAAAAAATACAGAACTATAGTTAAGGGAGTTTACCCGAATGATGAAGATATCATAAACCTCCCGATAGGACGCCACCCGACACAGCCGCATAAAATGGCAGTTGTTGAAGGCGGAAAAGAAAGTACAACATTAATTAAAGTAATTGAAAGGTTTAAAGATGCGACCTATCTTGAGGTAACACTTATAACGGGAAGAACCCATCAGATAAGAGTGCACCTCAGCCACAAAGGTTTTCCGGTTTTTAACGACACACTGTACGGAGCCGGAATGGCAAAAGTTAAAACAGAAGAGCAGGTTCTGCAATCCTTTTATCTTAAATTTCCAAAACCTTTTTCCGATAATTTCATAGAATTAACTATTGAACCTGATGAAAAATTTAAAAAAGTCGTAACGTATTTAAAGAACAAATTATAATATTGCATAAGTCATAATTTATAGTATGATTTTAAATATAAAAGGAGAAAATAAAATGATAAAAATTCTTACAAATTTAATTGCACTCCTGCTTATAATTTTTGTGATTACAATAGGGTGTCAAAACTACAATTCACTTACTTACATTAAATTCTTCGCTGACAAATTGCCTGTTACCAGCGGTATAGTTATTTTTGCAGCCGGACTCTCAGGTTTAATTGCAGGTATAATTTTTATGCTCCAGTTCGTTTTACAAAAAAATACGGCTGTGAAAGCTTACGAAAGACAGCTTGAAAAAACGTCTGTTTCAAGTGACGAAAACAGTGCTAAAGTTAAAGTTCTTGAAGCTAAAATCCAAACGTTAGAAAAAGCACTTGAAGAAGCTACAAAGAAAAATCAATAGCAAAATTTTTATTAATCAATTTAAAACATCCGCCCTTCAATGGACGGATGTTTTTTATATTTACTTTAACTAATACAAAAGGGCGTCTTTCTAATGAAAAACACCCTTTAAATTTTGTTTTACTTAAAAAACTTATGATACAAGTTCTTTTACTTCAGCTGCAAAGTTTTTCGGATCCAATTTGATTCCGGGTCCCATTGTAGTTGATAGATAAACTGATTTTACAAAAGTTCCTTTCGCAGAAGACGGTTTTGCTCTCAAAACTGCATCAGCTAATGTAGCATAGTTTTTAACCAAATCTGCTTCTACAAACTGGATTTTACCGATAGGACAGTGAATCATACCCTGTTTGTCAGCTCTGAATTCAACTTTACCGGCTTTTGCATCTTTAACAGCTTTTGCAACATCCATTGTAACAGTACCGGTTTTCGGGTTCGGCATCAAGCCCTTTGGACCTAACACACGGCCTAATTTACCGAGCATACCCATACAATCCGGTGTCGCAATCAATGTATCAAATTCAAACCATCCGTCAGAAATTTTGTCGATAATTTCTTCTGCTCCGGCATAATCTGCGCCTGCATCTTTTGCTTCTGTTGCTTTAGCACCTTTTGCAATAACGCAAACTCTTACTGTCTTGCCTAACCCTGCAGGCAATACAACTGTTGATCTGATTTGCTGGTCTGCCTGACGAACGTCTATACCTAATCTCATATGGCACTCAACTGTTTCGTTGAATTTTGCCACTTCTTTTGAGATTTCCTGTAGTTTTTTAATAGCATTTACTGCTGTTGAAGGCTGTTCAAATCCTTCAAGCATTTCCTGCATTTTTTTCTGTTTTTTAGTTAATTTTGACATTTTTTAATCCTTTCGTGGTAATAACGGATTTTGCAGAACTCTGCAAAAGTCCTTCCATCCTAACCTTCCTTAACTGTTACACCCATTGCACGGCAAGAACCTTTAATCATTTTTACCGCTGCTTCAAGAGTTGTAGCATTTAAGTCATTCATTTTAATTTTTGCAATTTCTTCAAGCTGAGCCTGTGTGATTTCGGCAACTTTGTCTTTGTTAGGAACTGCTGATCCTTTTGACAAATTCAAAGCTTTCTTAATCAAAACAGGTGCCGGAGGTGATTTTGTTACAAAAGTGAAACTTCTGTCTTCGTAAACATCAATTACAACAGGGATAATGTAACCTGCCTGTGATTCTGTTTTAGCGTTGAACTGCTTACAGAAATCCATAATGTTTACACCGTGCTGACCTAATGCCGGACCTACCGGTGGTGACGGATTTGCTTTTCCGGCTTCAATTTGAAGCTTAATTTTTCCTACTACTTTTTTTGCCATGTTTTTCTCCTTTTGTGGTACTAACGGTTTTCTTTCGTGTAGTTTCGATTGAAAAATCCTTCCACATTTTTGTACTTCCTGACTGCCGGAATTTATTGCTAAAATCACTGCAGCCGTTTATTTATTATAACTTGTTAATTTGTTTGTATTCCAATTCCACAGGTGTTTCACGTCCGAAAATTGAAACATTTGCACGAAGTTTCGATTTGTCAGGATAAACTTCAATGATATCAGCAACAAAGTCTGCAAACGGCCCAGATATAATTCTGACCTTGTCGCCTGCTTTAACGTCAAGTTCAATTTTCTGAGTTTGAGAAGTTGACCTGTGAATAATTTTCTTGATTTCGCTGTCACGTGCCGGTATCGGCTTTTTAGCTGATCCGACAAACTTTGTAACACCGGCGGTATGGCGGACGACATACCAGCTGTCTTCGTCCATTATCATTTCAACAAGAACGTAGCCGGGGAAGATTTTTTCTTCTCTTTCCTGTTTTTTACCGCCTTTCATCTGGGTAACTGTTTTTTGCGGAACTTCAACACGGAAGATTTTTTCTCCCATGTTCATATATTCAATACGTTTTTCAAGGTTTACTTTAACTTTATTTTCATGACCTGTTACGGTATGAACGATGTACCAGCGTTTCTGGTTCTTTTTGGCTTCTTTCTTTTCTTCTTCGGCTTGAGCCTGTGCTTCTGCTTCAGCTGCTTCCGCTTTTACATCTTCATTCAATTGTTCTTCCATTGATTTTTCTTTTTTTGCCATAAGCCACCTTTTTATTTTTACATCCGGACTATTTTATAAGTCCCAACAAACCTTTGAATATTATATCCATTAAATAAACTGAAACTGTGAATATAAACACAATAACAATAACGAAAATTGTTTCAGCAACAACCTGACGTCTTTCCGGCCAGCTGATTTTGCCCCATTCTGATTTTACGCCTTTGAAATATGTTTTCACACTGTTTATAAATTCTGTTGATTTTCCTAATTGTTGAGAGGAATTTTCATTACCAATCATTGTGCTTTCCTTATAGTTTTAAAATCGCGCCCTGAAGGACTCGAACCCTCGACATCCGGTTTTGGAGACCGACGTTCTACCAACTGAACTAAGGACGCTTATACCGTGAATACTCACGGTGTTTCTGATTGTTCGGCTATCCGGGCACCTTTACTTTGTTGAATCAGCTAAATTTACAGTACACTAACGGATATTGGACAACTGAAATCTGTTTTTCTGTCCCTGCCGAAAATCCGCCTACTTAGTTTCTTTATGTTTCGTATGTTTTTTACAAGTCGGGCAGTACTTGTTTAATTCAAGTCTTTCCTTAATGTTTTTTTTGTTTTTGGTTGTTGTGTAGTTTCTTTCTTTGCAGTCTTCGCATGCCATAACTACCATTCTGTCATTTTTTCCTTTGATTCCCATCGTTGTTATTTCCTTTTTCTATTAAATTTCAACGTTTTTGTAACCTGTTTTAAGTCCTTTTTAAAATAGAATGTGAGAAGTTTCACATTCTATTTAATCGGCTTACTATAACATAATAAAACAAAAATAAATAAATGCAAACAAATGTTAACAAATACTACAAAATTTTACTAAAAAGACCGCATTTTAAAGCGGTCAATTCAGTTTAAAATTTTATTTTATCAGCCTGCTATTTAACGGCATAATCTGAAGAACCGTTTCTCATTTCGTATGAACTTGGAAGATCATAATTTCCATAGGACTCTGATCTCAATTTTTCCATATAAACCTGACCGTTTTTAACAACCTGCTGAAGCTGGGTTAAATCTCTTTCCAAATTTGTCAAAACCTGTTCTGCATAGATTTCTGCCCCTTCACGGGTTTTCATTGCATCTTCCGTTGCTTTCAACCTGATGTTATCGGCATCTTCAAGAGCTTTGCGTTTTAATTCTTCGCATTCTTCCTGAACCTGAGTTCTGATTCTGTTGCCTTCACGTTCAAGGGCCTTCAAAAAGTCTGCTTCAGACAACTTTCTGTCCGCTTCTGCCTGTGCATCTGCAATAATTTTTTCAGCTTTCTGCTGAGCTTCCGCCTGCATTTCATCTCTGCGTCTTAAAAATGCTCTTGCTTCCTGAACTTCTACAGGTAAAGATCTATATATCTTGTCAATCAACGCTTCTATTTCTTTTGGTTTTGCTAGAACAAACCTTCCGGGAACAATCGGAAAACTATCGTCAATTGACATTTCTAACAATCTTAATAAGTCATATACACCATTTTGTTGCATGATATTACATATCCCTTTCTTGATAATTACATTCTACATAAGCAAAAATTAATTGTCAAACTATTTTCGCAGAATTATCAAGTATTTTAAGATATTTTACACTTTATACAATTAAGGTTGTTTTTTATTCATTAAAAATTTGTATACACATTCCGGCACAAACTTTGAAATATCGCCGTTATTCAAGTATATTTCCTTAATTGTGCGGGATGAAATAAAATTGTATTTTGGTTTTGTTATAAGAAATATTGTTTTAATATCGCTTGAAAGTGCGCTGTTAGCCTGTGACAACTGCATTTCGTACTCAAAATCAGAAACCGCGCGCAGTCCTCTTAAAATAACCTGTGCACCCCGTTTTTTGGCATATTCTATTGTTAATCCATCAAAACTGTCCACCTCTACATTTTCAAGCTCTTTTACACTTTCTTTAATAAGCGCAACCCTGTCTGCAACTGATAAAAAGGCATTCTTTTCGGAATTTTTTGCAACGGCTATTATAACTTTATCAAAAATTTCGGCTCCATTTTTCAAAATATCTATGTGCCCTTTCGTTACAGGATCGAAGCTGCCGGGATAAATCGCTATTTTCATAAGCTTCCTTTCTATTTCTTTTATAAAGCAATTAAATTATAGAATAAACACAGGGCTTTTTTGTAAAGTTTTGTAAAAATAAAACCATATTCTGAAATTCGTTATATAAAAAATACTTTATTTATATATCAAAAATCTATAATCTTTACTACTATAACCTACCTACTACACACTTACTACCTGACTTCTTTTTAAAAGAAGTTTTTTTTTGCATAAAAAAAGACACTTGTAAAAAGTGTCTTTTTATTTTAATCTTTACAGTTAACTATTTCAATGAAATGCTAACTGAAGAACCTCTTTTAGAAATAGCAACTTTGTCTTCTCTTGCTAACCAGCCAAGACCCAAATCAGCAAAATTACCTTTAAGATCCAAGTCTTTTTTCATTTTAGCAAATGTTGATTTTCCGTTGTTTGATGACAAATAGTTGTAAATTTGTCCAGCTGATTGTCCGATTTGTTCTTGTAATTCTTGCATTTCTTACCTCCACTTTTTGCAATGCTCTAAGTTCATCCTTTACATGCCTATATTAGATGAAATTTCGTAAAAATGCAATAGTTTAATAATATTAATTTCAATGGTAAAAATAACACTTTTTTGTGGTAAAATACTATAAAAAGAGGATTGATTTTAGGTGTTAATTGAAGGAAGTGTATCATCAAAAAAAACGGATTTGCTTATTGAAAAATACGCAAAACTTTTGAATGCCGGCATTTCTGCTTCTGAAATTCTGGTGCTTGTTCAAAATTCCAAACTTAAAAATAAATTTGTGGAAAATACACTTAATCTGCTTGAGGTGCCTGCTGTTGAAAAACTTGAAGTTCACTCTTTCTTTTCGCTTGTATATAACACCATTATTGACAACTGGGCTGTACTGGAAAACATTAACCCCTATCCGGGAGCGGAAATTCTGCCAAATCTTGCAGGACTTGAAGTTTCGCAATTCATCTTGAAAGATATTATTAAAGAGGTACAGTTTAAGGGTTACAATTCTAAAAAATCGCTTCTGCACCAGCTATTCAGAAGATATTCGCTTATTGTACAAAACAATCTTACAGATGATGAAGTTGAGTGGAGATCAAGGGTTTTAAAAGAGAGTTTTGCTGATGATGCAAAAATTGCTCTTAAAAAATTGTTAAAACAAACGCTTGCACTCAGAGATTTTGATTACTTAAGACAGGGGCTTATTTTCAATTATATCTGCAAAAATACGGATTATTTTAAAAATATAAAATATCTGATTGTCGATGACGGGGACGAAATAACACCGCTTTGTTTTGACTTTATAAAACATCTTGCGCCGCAATTGAAGGAGCAGTTTATTGCTTTTGATAAAAAAGGTGCAAGCAGAACAGGGTATTTAAGCGCCGACAGGACTGCCGTGTGGGAATTTGAAAAACTATTCAAGGAGCCTGTTATTACAATTGACTCTGAAACAAAACTCCGATTTGATGCGGAAAATATTTTCAGAAATACGACAGAGGACAAAACAGAAGTTCTGGAAAATTTTTCGCTTCAATCGCCTTCAAAACGGGCAAAGATGATTGATATGGCGGTTAATCAAATCCATTCGCTTTTGAAAGAGAAAGTAAAACCTTCCGAAATTGCGGTTGTGACACCTGTAATTGACGAAATGCTGCGTTTTTCGCTGAAAGAAAGCTTAAATTCACATACAAACCTTATGTTTCTTTCAGGAAATGAAAAACTTATCCAGAACCCTCTGGTGCTGTCCGTTCTGACGATTATGAAGCTCAATTGCGGAATGAAAGACAGGCTGACGTCTTTTGATTTAAGAATAATTATTTCAAACTTTCTGGAAATTCCGATAAAATACTGCCGTGAAATCCTTGATACTTTTGACAGAACAAAAGAGATTATTGACTTTGAATTTCCATATCAGGATTACACCGAAAAATACAAAAAATTTCTGGAGATTGTGAATTCGCAGGCTCAAAACAACAAGAAACTTTCGCTTCAGGCTCTGGAAATTTACGAAAACCTTGTGGAATTAAAAACATTTGATGCGCAGATTTTGAATAAATTTAACTTCTTTATCAAGCAGCTTCAGGAATTTGAGAATGTTTTTAAGGATGAATTTGAAAAGCGGAAGAGTGAAATAATAACCCAGATTGAAAATTCAATAATTGCCGAGAACCCTTACACGACGTTAGAAATCAAGGAGCGTGACCTTGTTATCGGGACACCGCAAAAAATAATTGACAGTCAGATTAGGACAAAATACCAGATATGGCTTGATGTTTCAAGTGATGAATGGATTAAAAGCGACACAGGCCCGCTTTATAATGCATGGGTATTCCAGAGAGGATGGTCAAAAGACGAGTTTACAATAGAGGACAATATTGAACTCGGAAAAGAAAAAACAGCAAGAATATTAAGAAAACTCACACTTTGCGCTGATGAACATATTTATGCTTATTCAAGCCTGTTCGACGGCAACGGAATTGAGAATTTTGGCGGGATTGAAAAATATATCACGGTTTCCTCTGCTCCCGTTGCGACGGAGGAAACAAAAAAGAAATTTCAAATTACTCCCAGACTCGACCAGCAGCCGGTTTTGGATTACAAATCCGGAAGAATGGCGATTTCTGCTGTACCCGGGGCGGGAAAAACAACTATTCTTCTTGCATTAATATTGAAACTTCTTGAAAACGGCGCAAATCCTGAAAATATTTTTGTTCTTACCTACATGGAATCCGCAGCAAGAAACTTCAGAGAAAGGATTAAAACAGTCAGGGAAGACTCGGCCCAGCTTCCGAATATCAGCACAATTCACGGGCTTGCGCTCAGGATTCTGAAAGAAAACGGAAACTTTGAACGACTCGGGCTTCCGTCCGACTTTGAAATCTGCGACGACACCCAGCGCACAAGAATTGTCAGAGAAATTTCAACAAAACTTAAACTGAAAAAAACAGAAACAGATGATTTTGACAGAGCCGTTTCCGTGTTCAAAATAGGGCAGGGAAAATTCACAACCACAGGGCACATCCCCGAAAGCGGACAAAAACTTAACGGTTCAACAGATTTGAAACTCAAAAAATTTCAGACATTCTTTGAAGAATATCAGCAGGCCTTGAGCGCCGCAAATCTGATTGATTATGACGATATGCTTATCTCATCAGTCAGACTTCTGGAAGATAATCCGGATATTCTGGCTCACTATCAGGATATATGCCATTTTGTAATAGAAGACGAAGCGCAGGATTCATCAGCAATTCAGCAGAAGCTTATCAATATGCTGAGCGCAAAATATAAAAATTTAATTCGCTGCGGCGACATCAATCAGGCAATAACAACAACTTTTTCCAACGCAGATGTGGAAGGCTTCAGAAAATTCATCTCAACATCAACAAACGTCAGCATGGACTGCTCCCAAAGATGTACGAAAGATGTATGGACTCTTGCCAATGACCTTGTAAAGTTTACCGAAGAACATGATGAAATGCAAAATGCATTCTTCAAAATTTTTATGCACCCTGTTGAAGGCAGAAACCCGATAAGCCCCAATGCCGTAACTCCAAAGATTTTTGACAGCACTTTAGAAGAAAAAAATTATATTCTTGCCACAATTAAAAATACACTAAAAAAAGCTCCAAAAGCAACAATCGGAATTCTCTTAAGGAACAATTTTCAGGTGGTTCAGTGGATGGATTTCATCAATAACAGCGGGCTTAAAACAATTACCCGAAGTGAATGCCTTGAACAGAAGTCTATTTTCAGGGTAATATTTGCCGTTATGAATATGATTCTCAATCCATTCGACAACAACAATATTGCGGACAACTACGAAATTCTCTCTGAATGCGGATTTTACAAACAGCGTCTGGCTTCAGAAATCCGTAAATATGAAAATCCGTTTATTTCACTGAATTGCGACGACATAAACAATATTTATCTTGAACAATTTTACTGGGATTTAACCTACTGGCTGTCATTCCCGCATCTTACGGCGGACGAACTTGCGATTAAAATAGGGCTTCATTATTTTTCAAACGAAATTGAAAAATCAAATGTTTATCTTATATCCACTCTGATTAAGCGAATAGGACTTTCAAACAACAGCTTTGAATACATAATGACAAGGCTCGGCGAACTGTCGAAAAAGACGTCGTTAAGCGGATTCAAATTTTTCTCGGAAGAAGATGAAAGCGACAAAGAATTTCTTGAAGGCAAGGTTCAGATTATGACACTGCACAAGTCAAAAGGCGATGAATTCGACCTTGTGTTTTTGCCGGAAATGTCAGAAAAAAATCTGACGCTGGATTTTTCTCAAATAAAATTAAAATCCTCTGATTTTATGGAAGAAATAAGAAGGCTCAATCCCGATTACAAACCTAAAACCGAAGACCAGCTGAAACAGGAGCTTCTGGCTGAAAACTTAAGACTTCTGTATGTCGCAATTACAAGGGCCAAGAAAAATTTACACATTACAGTAAGCAGAAAGACTAAATCATTTGAAAAAATGGTCGATCAGGAGCCGTCAATGATTTTTGATATAGTTTCAGAAGAAAGTAAGGCAGGTGCATTATATGAATAATTTTTCTCCGAATATGCTAAAGACTTTTGAGGCTTGTCCTGTCAAATATAATCTGAAATTCAACGAAAAAATCACGGTTCCGCAAAACCCTGCACTGTTTGAGAAAGGTAAAAAAATTCACGCACTTGCGAATTACTATCATAGAGGCTCAGACATTTCAAAACTTGAAAAAGCTCTGACACCGGAAGAACGGGAAGTCTGGGAAAGACTCAAAAATAACGAATATTTTTCAAAAAAATGTCTTCATTCCGAATATCCGATTACCGCAAGGCTCGGAGATATATGGATTTTTGGAAGACTTGATGCAATTGTACACGACGGGGCAGATTATTTTATTCTGGATTACAAAACAGGCGCAATCCCCCAAAATCCGGAAAAGGATTACCAGACAATGATTTATCTTCTTTGTGCTGATAAAATTATCAAAGATAAAAACAGTCTTTCTTTTGTCTACATTGATCTGAAAAACAATGAAAACAAAGTGATTGAATTTAATGAACAGATAAAGGCATCTTACGAAACCCTTCTGCACGGAAAATGTTCTCAAATTCTGGCAACGAAAGAATTTGAAGGTTTGGAAAACAGAAACAATTGTAAATTCTGCGAATATGCCAAAATCTGCCGCTAAGATTTCGGAGCAGTTTCAGAAGCAGGCTCCTGAGGTTCCGGCATTGGAGATGGCGCCGGCGGAGGCGGCGGGGCAGTACAGACTGCAGGATCCTTCATAAAAGTTGTAAATAATACAGACAATGGATCTGCTGTATAAGTCATTCCGCCGTATTTATAAACTTCCGGAATTGTCTGATCCTTTTTGCTTACTTCTTTGATTTGATTAAGCTGTTCTTTTGTAAATCGGCAAACATACTTATTTTCAGGAGCTTCTTTAGTATAATTTGCATACACACACTTGCCGTTTTTCCAGCCTTCAACGACAAATGTAGGAGTTATAAGGTTATCTGCCATTTCTGCAGACACCTCTTCTTTATATTGCTTACATAATACAAGGTGGTCAATAAAATTCTGTGAATATTTTACGGATTTAGCCGGCGGCGTCTCTTCCGGAACATCTTCTGCAAATACAACCGGACTGCAAAGGACACATCCCAATACCCCGAACGCTGTTAAAAATATTCTTTTTATCATTTTTCCCCCTTGCATAGATGAGATTTTGCCGTATCAAACATGAGATCCAGCCGGTTTTAAACAATTTTTGTTCACGCTTGTTTCTCACTGATGTAGTGAATATATCATATTTCATTAATTCTGTCAAACAACAGGAAAAACAGAATATTACAAGCCGTTAGCCCTTATTTTTATTTATCTTCCGGCATTTTGCAGGTAGTACCGTCGTTTAAATATCCGGTAAACAATACTGACATTGGATCTGCTGTATAGCGCATTCCATTACCTTCGTAAGTTTCCTGCTTGTTCTGATCTTTTTTGCTTGTTTCAAGAATTTTTTTGAGCTGGGCTTTGGTAAAATAACATGTGTATTTACTTTCAGGTGACTCTTTCGGGAAGTTTGAATACACACACTTTCCATCCTGCCAGCCTTCTACAACGAGCGTCGGTGTAACCGGCATCCCGAAAAATTCCATAGGAATTTCTTCCTTGTATTTTTTGCACTTGACGAGATGTGAGATGAATTTTGCCGAATACTGTGATCTATTTGAAGATTGCGCCACTTCCGCCGAGGCAATACAGAAAACACTCTGCATACAAATTGCCAAAAACAATATTGCTATAATTAAAACTTTTTGCAACAAAATATCTATCTCCTTTAATGTGTACCTATAAATTATATCATACAGCACGTGCTTAGACAATTCTACAAAGAAAAAGAGGTGACTTTTTTAAACAAAAAAGGAGCATTCACCTCTGTAAACTTGCAGTATGCTATGACTCATACCACATATATTTCCTTAGCTATGATAGGAAATATCTTTATCACTCTTTTTAAAAATTAATAATTTATAGAAAATCAACTAATTGCCTAGTATATTTTACATATTAACATGATATTAGGTAGCAAGTCAATACACGGATGTTTAGAATAAATAGTATGAAAAAACAAACTCATACTGATTTAACCGAAAAATTGGGGCAGAAAATCCGGCTGGAAAGAATGAAACGGAAAATGTCCCAGGAAAAACTTGCTGAACTTGCAGAACTTAATCGAAATTTTATCGGAATGGTCGAAAGAGGAGAAAGCAACATTACAGTCAAAAACCTTGAAGCCATCGCTAAAGCCTTTGAAATGGATATTAGAGAACTGTTTAATTTTGTTATATAAATTCGGAATTATCCCATACGACAAAAATAGAATAAATTTGTCATTTTGAGCACGCACAGGCGAAACGGCTGATTATTTAACCTGTAATCCTGAGGCATCAGCAGAAGGTTCTTTTGCAAATTCAGCTAGATTCTTCGCTTTGCTCAGAATGACGGATAACATTCTCTGTATGTCAATAAATAATTATGCATAAATTTATTTTTTAATTTCAATTAATAAAATCAGCAACAAAAAAATCCCCGTGAAATTCACAGGGATTTTTAATATTATGTATAAAATCAAACTACTTGATTTCAACAGTAGCACCAGCTGCTTCAAGCTGTTTTTTGATAGCTTCAGCATCTTCTTTTTTGATGCCTTCTTTAACAGGTTTCGGAGCACCGTCAACGAGGTCTTTAGCTTCTTTCAAGCCCAAACCTGTGATAGCACGAACTTCTTTCAATACAGCGATTTTGTTAGCACCAGCTGCTGCCAAAATAACTGATACTTCTGAAGCTTCTTCAGCAGCTGCTTCACCAGCTGCTGCCGGAGCTGCTGCTGCAACTGCAACAGGAGCTGCTGCTGATACGCCGAATTTTTCTTCCATAGCTTTTACTAATTCTGCTGCTTCAAGCAAAGTTAATTTTTCAATTGATTCTAAAATTGATTCTACATTACTCATTTGTTTTTCTCCTTTATTATTTTTTATTTGTGTACTTGGTTATATAGTCTGCGCTATGCGCATTTCAAAAAGCTCATTAAGCAGCCTTTTGATCTCTGACAGCTGCCATAGCTCTTGTAAGCTGAGCCATAACTGCATTGACAGAATTTGCAATACCTGATGCCGGTGAATTGATAGAACCGAGGATTTTTGCAATAAGTTCTTCTTTTGAAGGAAGTTTTGCAAGAGCTTCGGTTTCTTTGTCTGATAACAATTTGCCGTCTAATGCTGCGCCTAAAATTACACCTTTTTTGTTGTCTTTGATGAATTTTGCAACAACTTTGGCAGGACTAACCTGATCTTCATAACCGAAAGCCAATGCGATTGGTCCTTTGAATGTATCATTAAGAATCTCAAAATCGGTACCTTTTACGGCAATTTTAGCCAGAGTATTTTTAGTTACCATATAATCTCCGCCTTCTTTTTGAAGAGCACGTCTGAGATTAGTGATTTCTTCTACAGAATAGCCTTTGTATTCGGTAACTACAGCAACTTTAGCTTTTTCCAATTTTGATTTAAGAGCATCAATTTTTTCTTGTTTAAATTGTTTTGTTGACATTTTTCGCTCCTTGTATTTTGTATCGACCTTTTGTTTTGGGCTGACAAAATCTTTACATACTAAAAAGATTTTGCGTACCCAAACCGCAAAATCACACATTTCGAATTATTTTAACCGGAAATCCGGAATAATAAATTGCCAGTGTAACCTCGATTAGCTGCTTACACATTTAACGGCAGATGCCGGCTAATTGTCTGCGGTTGTAAAACAATGCTACATTAAATAAAACTAAAAATCAAGTAGTGCTTAATATTTTTTAACCAATGTCCAGACGTTTTCCGGTTCCGTCGTGTCGTACACACCTTTCAAATAAGCTTCAAAAAGGTTTTTAGGCTCCATGTAGTATCTGTTACAAAAATTACCGTAGCAAATAATTTCGTTATAAAGATTAAGTTTCAGCAGGATTTGAAGATCGAAATATACATCTTTAAGCAATGCTTTATCATCAAAAGCATCAATAGCCGAATAAGATCTTAAAATCCAGCCGTCTTTTCTCATTTCTGTGCGCAAATCTTCCAGTGCTTTATCTACATAATAAAGAAGCTTGTCTACATGTGTGAACCCTTTGAGCGTGACAACCAGTTGTTCTCCGTTTTTGGCAAATTTACAACAAGGCGCACTCTTTATTCTGTTGTAAAATTCACAAACCAGCTTGTCAAGCATTTCTTCACTTTCTTTTGCTTTTTCTTCTTCTGTACGGGTATCATCAACCACTCTTCGTTTTACGGATAATTTTGTTATTAAAATTACATTACGATACGCTAATATCGCCTGATCTGCTTCGGCTCTCAGCTGTGCATTAAATTCGTCTTCATTCTTAATTTTTATTTTATCTATTATTCTTACAATTTTTTTTGATGCGGTAATTGCAAAAGACTTAAGCTGTGTCAATGCGCCTATTGTTATCAGCAAAATCATTATAAATATAAACAAGGACCCGTCTGTTTTAGTTGCACCTTTGCTTAACGAATCAGCAAAATATTGATGCATAAAGCCGGAAATATTATTAGCCACAGGTGTTAAAAAAGCCAGATACTGACAATTTATTACGTCGAAGAACCAGTACATTACAAAGGCAAATATAATTACCATGAGTATAATCTGGGACATAAATGCCACATCCATAAACATTCTTAATAACTTTTTTATTAAATTGAACAGCTGAAGCATACATTCCTCTTTATAACAATTTTTTCTAACTATCTTCCAACGATATATTGTCTATTAACCTTACCGTACCTATTTTCAATGCGATAAAAACAATAGTATCCTTATCTGCCGTATCTTTTTGTTCCAAATCATTCTTATCACGGAACTCAAGATACTCAAGCTCATGACAGGATTTTAAAAATGCATAAGCAGTTTCTGTCAAAGCTTTCACATCTTTTACTCCTGAATTATAGCATGATTTTATGTTAAATAAAATATCTTTAAGAACAAGAGCTTCTTTTCGCTGTTCCGGATTGAGGTATTTATTCCTTGAACTCATTGCAAGACCGTCATCTTCACGAACAATCGGGCAGGGAATTATTTCTAACGGGATGTTCAAATCCTTAACCATTTTCTTAATAATTATTAACTGCTGCCTGTCTTTTTCGCCGAAAAACGCAAAATCCGGCTGTACAATATTAAACAACTTATTTACAACGGTGCAAACACCGTCAAAATGACCGACACGTGATTTTCCGCATAGTTTATTCACATAAAAAAACGGAGGAATGACGTAGGTCAAAAAATCATTTGACATAATATGGTCTTTCCCGTACATTTCTTCAGCTGACGGCGCAAAAACTATATCTACACCTGCGTCTTCTGCCAGTTTTGTATCCGCATCCAGAGTCCTCGGGTATTTTTCAAAGTCTTCGCCGGGGCAGAATTGAATAGGGTTTACAAAAACCGAAATCACTGTTCTGTCGCATTTTTCAACACTTTTTTTAATCAGGCTGAGGTGCCCTTTATGAAGGGCTCCCATTGTCGGAACAAGACCGACTGTTAAGCCTTGTTTTTTCCATTCTCTAACTTTTTCTCTTACTTCAGCTATTGTATGTAGTAACATTTTCTCTCACCTCTTATGGAGATTATAGCACAAAGTTTTTTTAAAATTTAAAATCTGAATTCTTTTTTCTTTTGATTATAGACGTTTTCGTAGTAATTTTCATCCTTATAAAGATTCTCAAGTGCTGCATTTCCCGGACATAATGATTTTGCATTTTTGTAATCCCGTTTAAATAAATCTTTTTTCCCGAGTTTTCTGTTTACAGAAGCTCTTACGGCGTAATTCCAGCATTCATCTTTATCAGATTCTATTTCTCTATTTATGATATCAAGCGACTTTTCATAATCTTTTTTCAGACTGTAATTCACAGCCGCAAGCTGATGCATGCCGGTCTTTAAACACATATCAACTGCATTTTCTCTGTCTCCTTTAAATGAATAAAGCATACAAAGCATAACTGAGGAATGTTTGTTCTCCTGTATTTTCATAGAATCTTCAAAAGCCTTAATCGCTTTTTCGCCTTCAAAAATCCGCATATAATATGACCCTAATTCCGCTTTCATAAACGATCTGACAGAAGGCAGCAATGCCGTATTAACTGAAACTTTATGTAAAGTTTCTGCATTCTCACCTTCTGCTGAGTAGGCAGCCTTCAAAAACCAGAACGGAAGCCCGAGGTATAAAATAAATAGAGAAATTAACACAATCACGATATTCACAGGAGAAATCTGCAGTTTCTTATTCTCGTAAAATTTCACACCGATAATGACCAGAACATACAATAAAAGAAGCCCAGCTATTGTTGAAAGCAATACCATTACCACAACAGTAATCAACAAATCTCCCGCAATCATACCCTCTCCTTATACTTTAAAACACTTCATTTTCAGCAGGAAATTTCCCGCTTTTGACATCTTCGTCAAATTTTCTTGCGCAATCAAGAATCAAAGATTTCATATCACCGTATTTTCTGGCAAACTTAGGTGTAAAGTCGCTATACTTGCCAAATACATCGTCAGATACAAGAACCTGCGCATCACAGTATTTTCCGGCTCCGCAGGAAATTGTCGGGATTGTAAGGTTTTCAGTAATATACTTTGCGCTTTCCTGAGGAACCATCTCCAAAACTACCGAAAAAGCTCCGGCTTCTTCCAAGCGTTTTGCCTGTTTTAGAATTTCATCTGCAGCTTCTTGAGTTTTCCCCTGAATTTTGTAACCGCCTAGAGTATTCAAAAACTGAGGGGTAAAACCAAGATGCGCCATTACAGGAATTCCGGTCTCAACAAGCCTTGTTACAACTTCTTCGATATAATCACCATAACCCTCTATTTTAACACCGTTTGCGCCGAGTTTTATCATCTCACCGCAATTTTGAACGGCTGAAGCAATGTCCGTATGATAGCTTAAAAACGGCATATCTGTTATTACAAGCGCCCTTGAAACACCTTTAGCAACTGCTTTTGTGAAGATTTTCATCTCTTCAACTCCGACAGAATGCGTTGTTTCATATCCCAGAGCCACCATCGCAAGACTGTCGCCTATTAAAATAACATCAATTCCTGCTTCATCAAGATATTTAGCGGTTGAATAGTCGTAAGCCGTCAAAACAGAAAACTTTTCGCCTTTAAGTTTTAACCCTTGCAAATTCTTGACATTTACTTTTTTAATTATTTGAGCACACATTCTTTTTTTCCCTGCTCTTTATTTGAAAAAAAATGAGGTTTCTCCGTTTTCAATTCTTTTCTGAACCAGTAGTAAATAGCCCTTGCCACACGTGTTGAACTGTGTCTGACAAGACCTTCACGGCTGTCCTCTATCAGTTTTTTTGCAAAGATTTTAACACCGAGCTTTCTCAAATTTTCAACATCAAGCTTAACCGGATAAGAGCCCGCAAGTTCATATTTTTTGGCAAGATTTGCAGGAATACAGTCATTTACAAGCACAGCATCGATAATATTTCTACTGTTTGCATGCTGCATCAAGGCTCTTACATGGTCAGAAACCTTATAATTATCTGTTTCTCCGGGCTGGGTCATAATATTGCAGACATAGATTTTTTTTGCGTGTGATTGCGCTATTTCATACGCTATTTCTTCTATCAAAAGATTGGGGATAACACTTGTGTAAAGGCTTCCGGGGCCTAAAATTATCAAATCGGCTTCTTTTATAGCCGCAATAACATCAACTAAAGCTCTGCAATTTTTCGGATCTGTATAAAGCCTTTTAATTTTACCATGAGCCTCAGGGATGTTTGATTCACCGTGGATAATACGGCCGTCCTGCATTTCTGCAACAAGCTTCATATCATCAAGAGTAGACGGCAGAACACGGCCTCTGATGGAAAGAACGTTTGATGATTCTTTGACAGCGCGTACCATATCACCTGTAATTGCGCACAGGGCTGTCAAAAATAAATTTCCGAAACTGTGACCTTCAAGACCTTCACCTGATTTAAAACGATACTGGAATAATTTTGTAATCAAATCTTCGTCATCGGCAAGAGCCGCAATACAGTTTCTGATGTCTCCCGGAGGAAGAATTCCCATATCTTCTCTAAGTCTGCCTGAACTTCCGCCGTCATCGCCTACCGTTACAACGGCCGTAATATTATTTGTAATATGTTTTATACCTTTTAACAGCATCGAAAGCCCTGTACCGCCGCCCACAGCAACGATTTTAGGCCCTTTATTCAATTTACGGCGTCTATACAATGCTTCAAGAATACTGTCACCTGCTTTATCTGGATTCAACCCGAGCATAGAGATATTTGTCTTTTGCCAGCCTTTAAAAAATATTCCGGCTCCGAACATTACCATCGCAAAAGCAAGCCATTCAGACGATACCGTCATTGCAACTTTTCTAATGAACATCATTGTATAGAATACAGGTTTAATATCAAACAGTATCAAAAAACCTATTGTCATCACAAGGGCGCCGAGAAAAATCATGGCAAACCAGCGTTTTACCTGCAATCCCGGAATTAGCCATGCGGCATCTTTTGGTATTTTCATACTATTTTTAAAACTTTTCATTTATTTTCATCCCTATTTATATTTTAATATTTACACCCAGCCGGATTCGCACACATTTTTGTAATTTACAGGCACCGGCTGAATTATATTTTTAGCCTCTTTTGCTATTTCTATAATATTGTGCACTTTACCGGAAAAATGAACTGTATCGGCTGTTACAAAAGTTTTTCCGCCTTCTTTATTTGAAACTTGAGAGTAATTCAGAAGAGTTCTCAGTCTTGCAATATAATCAAAGGCACTTTCATTATCTTTTTCTGCAAAGTCAACGGTCCCGTCAACATTATAAGTTTTTTCAAGATTTATTTCCTGAGCAATAGGAATATTTACATACTCGCCTGTTTTTTGAATAACGTCACCTGATGCGCCGTAATAAACAAGCCACTGAGAACATTTTTTAACAGCCTTTGCTACAGCGCATGAAAACTGGAAATTTTCCGCAGCCTGTCTGTACATTGCTCCATGAGGACGTACATGTTCTATTTCCATCTTGTAGCTTTTTGCAAAAGACATAATTGCTCCGACCTGATACAGAACAAGTGCTTCAATTTCGTCTTCATCCAAGTCCATAGCACGGTATCCAAACCCTTGAATATCGTCATATCCGATATGTGCGCCCACAACAATGTTTTTCTCTTTTGCTGCAAGAAGTGCGTTTCTGATAGTCAGAGGGTCCCCTGCGTGAAAGCCGCAGGAAATATTAACAGAACTTACATAATCAAGAAGTCCGTATTCCGCATTATTCTTATAGACACCGAAACTCTGCGCCAAATCGCAGTTGAAATCTATATTTTTAATCTGTTTTCTTTCCGGTCTTTCCAATTGCTGCTGCATAGTTATTCCTTGTGTAATCTCATCATACGATAAGCTAATTATACACACTAAATAATTAATTGCCACTATCTTTACATAATCTTAACTACACACGGTACACGTCTGAAATTTCCAGAAACAGACATTGTTTTGTATAATGCGCAAGTTCTGATGCATCTGCCTTTGAATAGTTTTTTACATTAAAACTGAAGATAAAGTTATCTTTACACTTTTTATCGCGTCTGTTATAGAATAAATAAAGATACCCGTTAGTCAAAATATAATATTCGGATTTGAAATATACCTTATCCGACATTTCATTTATATTTAGAGGGTTTCCGGCCTTGTCTTTACAGATTTTAGCGTCAAAATCCACGTCATCCTCACTAAAATCAATGTATTTTATTGCGAGTGCAGTCTTGCAGAATTTGCTGTGATCCCATTTTTTGACCAGATAATCCGGCATACTGCCGTTTCTGCCGACAAAACTCTGGAATTCTCTCATATCATAAGTATTGTAGCCTAACACCATAAAAAACGGATATATAAGTTTTTCTCTGATTTCGGCTTCGCTTAACGACTCAACCTTTTGAAGGTATCGTCCGTTTTTAATAAGAGCCATATTACGTGCAAGCACACGACGGTTAAGTTTATATATTACTCTCTTGCAGAATAAATAAATAAACCCCGAAACCATTAAAACAATCAGAAATAGTAATACAGCTAATTCTATCATGCCATAATTATTATAACTCACTTTTTAAATTTTTACCACCCTGTTTTTAAAAATATTCATATAAATTCACAACATTAAAAAAGGGCTGTTTCCTTTATGGAAACAACCCTGATTGCTTTTTTACTTAACTACTTGGCTTGAATTTTGTTCAAAGCTTTAGTTAATCTTGATTTTTTTCTGGCTGCTGTGTTCTTGTGCAATACACCTTTTGATACAGCTTTGTCACAGAGTTTGTAAGCATTTGACAATGCTGCCTGCAAAGCTTCTTTATCATCAGATGTGCTCAATTCAAGAACTTTTTTAACCGCAGTTTTGATAGAAGATTTCATTGCTACATTGCGAAGTCTGTTTCTTTCTGCGATTAACACTCTTTTTTTAGAAGATTTAATATTTGCCATTTTAATTTGCCTTTCTTTACTCTTGCGTCCGGTTAATGACTCCGGACTCATTTGAGGATGTGAGCTTTTTTATAGTAAATAAAATACATTAATTTTGCAAGTATCAATACGTAATTTTGTTAAGGTTTTACCTGAAACTGTAACATTATGTAAATTTTTTATTAATTTACATGTTTTTTTTTCGTTTTAGGCCGATACATTATTCAGCCTGAAAGTTTTCAGGGAAATAGTCTTATATCCAACAGGAGAGTTTAAAATGTCTGTGAAACTAACAATTCAACAGAAACAGGCAATAGCAGAATACAGACAGCAACATAACCTGAACGCTTCAGTAAGTGACAGCCAGGTTGTTGCACAGATGATAAAAAGCGGGCAGATACCTGCCTGTTTTGCTTCGCTTGCGGCAGGACGGACGTCATCTTCCGCTAATAATCAAACTATTTTTAATGGTAAAACCGGCACACAAACTTTTCATCAACAAAACAAAACTGAACAAAACCAACTTAATAAAGAACTTGCATCCTTAGGACTCACAAACAGAAACGGCGCAGGTGAAAAAATTACAATTGGAAATAATGAATACACTGTAGTCGGCGAAGCAAATAACGGCAGAAAAATTGTTCAGGATTCAAAAGGGCAGCTTCAAATCATTTCACATGATAACAAAATTTTAAATAAAGACTATGTAATTCAAAAAAATGCAACGGATGCAATTAAAAACAATCCAAAAGTTGCACAAAATACAACTATAAAACTGCTTGAGGCACACGTAAAAAATGCCGAAACAGCCTTTGAGAAGCAGCTTGCTGAAGACGGCTGGGCAGGAGATTTTGCAGACGGAATAAGTGTTCTGTGGGGGTCAGATAACCGTGCCTCTAAAGTCAGCAAGGATATTGAAAAACACAAAAAAGACCTTGCGAACCTGCAAAAAGCAGCAGAACAAGGGGACAAAAACTTCAATGCCAAATTCAAAAATATGTTCGGGGTGGATTTTAACCAACAGGCAATTGCCGATTATGTCCAAAACCCGACAGACGAAAATTACCAGAAAGCATTCGGCACAAAAAACAATATAAACAAGCGTGTCAATGACTATAACAAATCCCAGCAAACAGGAGCGTCTGTAGTTAAAGGCTCTGCAACAGTTGCCGCCGGTGTCGCAATCGGGGTTGCAACGGCCGGAACCGGACTTGCTGCGGTCGGTGCA
Organism: Candidatus Gastranaerophilales bacterium; assembly: GCA_944323585.1. Taxonomy (GTDB): domain Bacteria; phylum Cyanobacteriota; class Vampirovibrionia; order Gastranaerophilales; family Gastranaerophilaceae; genus Scatenecus. Next base: position 2,182 of record CALUTA010000003.1, on the reverse strand, counting down.
GCTGCTGTAGGTACTGCCGCTTCAAGTGCAGCAATCAATGTATCTGACAGGCTTACCTCTGATGTTGGCTTGAAAGAGGGTGATTTACAGAATATTTTAAAAACTGCCGCCTGGGATGGAGTCTCTGTCGCTGCGGGTGGTGCTGTCGGCAAACTTGCAAGCACAACAATTAAAGGAGTGACAACTGCGGCTAAAGCAGGTCGGGCTGCGGTTAGCGCTGCAGGTGATACAGCTGTCGGTGCAGCACAGGAATATGCGGAAACCGGTCAGGTAACAGCCGCCGGAACTATTATGAATGCTGCGCTTGGAAGCGTAGGTATTGCCGCTGAAGCCGGAGTATTGAACAAGGCCGGCAGAAAAATATCGAATGCACTTTCCCGAACCGATTCTTCTGACAAACCGCATACTGCTCAAATTCCGGAAACATCCCAAAGAACACAGGCAGGCATAGCTGAAAATCCTGTTAATTCTTCTGAATATGCTATGGATGCAAATACTTCTACAAAAACAAATTCAGGCGCCCCTGATGTGAAAACCATGTCTCTGGAAGAAAAAAAAGAAATCGCAAAAAATTTCTATATTAATGCCTCCTCACAAAATATGACTGCTGACGATGTAAAGCAAGTTATCAGTAATTTTCGCGATAATATGGATATATTGAATTTAAAAGAAGTTCAGGATGTAATAATTAAAAATCATGAAAAATATGATATTACAATTAATAGAGGTGAAGCTCCGGGCACATTCACATTAACCCACACGAACAAAGATCAAAATTTTGGAATGGATGATTTTAATAGGTTTCTGGATGCTTTGCCTAAGGTAATTACAGACATGGATCAATTTCTGAATGCAATTCCTACTAAAACTAAATTGTCTGTTGCTGATGAATTAAACGATGCTCTAAGCGTTCATTACCAGTATCAGATTACAGACGGGAAACCACATCTGCTTGGTAAAGAATTAGTTAAAGATATTTATAAAGACCACAAAGAAGTTATTACACAGTTTCCTGACGGAACATATAAAAAAGAGACTTTTAAATATACAGAAAGAAGGGGACATATTGGCGATTCAGCCGCTTCGTTAACTGAAACATACGACAAAGATGGAAATCTTTTAACAAGAACTCTGTCTAAACCGAGTAAATTTAATAATCGTAAAAATATCAATGTCACTTTAAGAGAAATATATGACGGCAACGGAAACGTTACTGAAGTTCAGAATCTTGGTAACGTAACAGTTTACAATTCAAACAGAGATGTCTTTAAAATTGACAGACAATACAATTCTCCTGACGGAACAGTAAGCCGTCAGAGTGTAATTGAACGGCCAAACAGCAGATATACAGATTTTCAGGTCGGAAATGAACGGCTAACCCGCAGATTTTCAAAGTTTGCCGACGGTACAACAACCCGTGTTAATGATGAAGTTTACAGAGCAAAATTTGATAATGGCGAAATTACAATAACCAGAGAAGGCAAAAACGGACAATCCGAAACCGTAAAAATAGATGCAGACCAACTGGATCCGCAATTGACTGATTTATATAAAAATTTGCCTGGCGACATTTTATACAACCTGAAGCAAAAAAATATAAAGGTAAAATTAGGAGAAGCCGGAGAAGTTCCAACTGGTAATGCCATTTGTAAATATAGCAAAGAGGAAGACGGTTCTATCGGCTGTAAAATAGTAATGTCAAAAGTAACAGCGAATGATCCGTTTGTATTTGCCCATGAATACGGGCACGCATTAGATATTAAACTAAAAGGTCTGCGTTTTGATTCTGATTTAGTTAATATTTATAAAAAGGAACTTGATAATTATAATGCACAGGCTACCAGCGCCGGAAGAGAAGCCATAGGCTATATGTCTTTAGCAAATACAAATGGCAAAAATGGAGGGCTTGCAGAACTAATAGCAGAAACCACAGCTATTACGTCCGGCTTACAGCACGATAAAACATTTGTACTCGAAAGAGCACGAATATTACAGGAGAACTTTCCGCAAACAATGGAATATATTCTGGGTAAAATAAACCCCTCTACTGTATAGAAAAAGCTATATAATTTTTATATACTTTAACTTTTGTAACATTATTCACGAGAATTAGCTCTTAAGGATTATATTTTTTAGCCTTTTGTGGTATATATAATTTTAAGAGAGTTGGATTATAGTTATA
>CALUTA010000002.1 GCA_944323585.1 Candidatus Gastranaerophilales bacterium | reverse complement strand
CCCGATAAGGATTGGTGTAAATGCAGGTTCTTTAGAAAAAGATCTTATTGATTCTGACATGCCGCTTGCTGAAAAGATGGTCAAAAGTGCAATGGGGCATATCAAAATTCTTGAAGATCTGGATTTTGATTTGATAAAAGTGTCACTAAAATCTTCTGACGTCATGACAACAATTGACGCTTATCGTCTGATAGCTGAACAAATACCGTATCCTTTGCATCTGGGGGTAACAGAAGCAGGTACTATGCGTCAGGGATTGATAAAATCTTCAATAGGACTTGGAACGCTTCTTGCTGAAGGAATCGGCGATACAATCAGAGTTTCGCTCACCGAAAATCCTGTAGAAGAAGTTACGGCCGGTTTTGATATTTTGAAGGCGCTCGGACTTCGAAAAAAAGGTGTGAATTTTGTTTCCTGCCCGACATGCGGTAGGACAAGAATTGATTTGATTTCTCTTGCAAAAAAAGTTGAAGAAAGATTTAAAGATATTCAGGCTCCGATAACAATAGCCACAATGGGATGTGCCGTGAACGGCCCCGGGGAAGCAAGACATGCTGATTTTGGTATTGCTGGAGGCGTCGGCGAAGGGCTTGTATTCCAGAAAGGCGAAATAGTTGCAAAAGTGCCGGAAGAAAAACTTCTTGATAAGTTGGAAGAAATTGTAAGAAAATCATACAAATAATCCATTCTTTTTTTGTGTAAAGAAATTATAATACTGTTGTCATTATCTAAAATAACTATTATAATCTGAATATACAGAGGTGGACTTATGAAAATTAAAACTTTATTATTAGCAGGCTTGCTGGCTATAGTTGTATTACCGGCCAGTGCACAACTTTCCGCAGAAGATGCAAGTTCCCGTGAATATCTTATCAACCATGGATATTCATCCGCAACGGCTGATATTGTTGAGTTAAATAAAGGTGCTACTAACGGGGAAAAAATTGTTTTGCCTGTTGATAGAAAATACGACAACAAACCCATTGTTTATAAGTGGATCGATAAATTCTTTATTTATATGGATCCTGCTTTAGATAATGGAAAGTTTATGCGTGAAGATATTAAGTTTCATCCGAGTTTAGATGATCTCTAGAGAGAAATTTGCTGCAAGTTTCCCTCTGGTATTAATGCTTATATTCTGTCTATATCCGCCATCTTGTGCAATAGATAGCGGATATTCACAGTATGGAAACTTTGTAACTGATTATTCCGGAATAAATGGAGAAAGAGTTAGAAAAGAGGGAGATGCGTATTTTGTAAAGGCTTATGACAGTCCGACTGAATCAGAGCAGGAGCAATATTATATAAAAGCGTTACATAAATATTACATCCTTTCTCAGGTATATCCGGCTGATTATTATGCATATGTACAGCTTGCCAGAATTAATGATGAAAGAGATAATGACAAACTTGCGAAAAGATACTATTATCACGCATTCAACCTTGATAAACACAATCCGTATACCAATTTCTATTTTGCGGAATTCCATGTAAAACGCGGAATGTTTCATAAAGCTTTAAAATATTATTTGGAGGCCTATAATAACGGTTATAAAGAAAATTATGTAACAAATTTGAAATTGGCCGAACTTTATGAAAAACTGGGTGATATGGAGAAGGCAAAAAGCTTTTATGAAAGTGCTTATAAGCTGGATCCCGGAGCGGGAAATCTGGTAGATAAAATAGATTCAATAAAATCATTAAATTATACAAATCATGAATATTATCATCGTATCAGGGAGTAGAAAATGACATTAAAGAAAATATTAATATGTTTAATAATTTTGGTTTTTACATCCTGCGGAGTCTATGCGCAAGGTGAGGATAGTCTTGATACGACAAACGGTATGGATTTATACAGTATAAATAATTTTTTGGTTTATCAGCCTTATAAACTTAAAAAAAATGAAAAGATATACAATGAATCTTCAATTAAAATAGATTCAGTTAATCCCACAGTATATTCAAACAAAACCGGAGGGTATCTTCCTGGAGTCAGAGGAGCAAATCAGCTTGTTGTTTACACCGGCGGATATGCCATAAGAACCGGAACAAATGAATTCGGAGCCGAAGCCATTGTCGACGGCAACACGGTAACTGAACTCAGCGGAGCAGATTCTTTTATCCCTCAAAACGGGCTTGTCATAAGCGGACATGGCGTTGCTAAAAACTGGATAAATAAAAATTTGAAAATAGGGACTAAAATTTATATAGATGCTGTGGCTAATACTTTATATGCATATACAACATCTGAAAGTTATCTTTTTGAAGCCGCAAAAAAAATTGATGAAGCAAAGTCCATGGTTGATTATTACAAAGCAAGCAGTGCTGACTACGATTTTAGAATTCCTAACGAATACATAAAAGATGCGCAGGATTATCTTAAAAAAGCAGGTCATGATGCGGAAAATTCTAAAAAATACACTGAACTGGCAATAAAATCAGCAAATACTGCGTTAAAAAGCGTTGTGCCATATAAAAACAATGAGTTTAAGGGAGTCTGGGTAAGACCTGTCGAACTCAAAGAACGTGATATAGAAAATTCCGTAAAACGCATTAAAGAAGCCGGTATTGACAATATATTTCTTGAAACTTATTTCCATGGAAGAACAATTTTTCCGAGTAAAACAATGGAAAAATACGGCTTTGTAAAACAAAATGAAAAATTTGCCGAGTTTGATCCTCTAAAAGCCTGGATAAAATATGCACATAGAAACGGAATTAAAGTTCATATCTGGTTTGAAACTTTTTATGTAGGCATTCAACGTCCGGAAACAAATCCCGGAAATATTCTTGCCGTAAAACCCGATTGGGCGAACAAAACAAAAAGAAATTACAATATAAGTGCCCCGACGCCTTCTATATCAGAGCATAACGGATTTTTTATAGATCCGGCCAATCCGGAAGTCCAAACGTTTCTGTTAGAGTTGATTGCAGAAATTATTGATACTTATAAGGTGGATGGGATAAATCTTGATTATATACGATATCCGCAGGCCGTTTCAATCAGCGAATTGAATTCCTGGGGCTATACGGATTTTGCAAGAGAAGAATTTAAAACAATTTACGGAAAAGACCCTGTTGATATTTCAATAAAAGATCCTCTGTGGATGAAGTGGTGCGAATACAGACGCAATAAAATTACTCATTTCGTAAGTAAAGTTGGTGCTTTGGGAAGAGAAAAGGGCGTATATATAAGTGCGGTTATTTTCCCGGACAGACTTTCAGCATTAATGAACAAACAGCAGGATTGGAAGGTTTGGAGTGAAAAGGGATATGTAAACGGGTTTACACCTCTGTTTCTGACTTGTAATGCAAAAACTCTGAATGCTCTTGTGACAAATGTTATGAAGGCAAAACTTCCGGCAACGGATTTGTTCGCAGGGCTTTTTGTAACGTTTATGGGCGGCAGTGAAGAAGATTTGATAAGAGAAATTCACGAAACCAGAAAAATTAATGCAAACGGCGTGATTTTGTTTGACTATGCGCATCTAGACGACAGATATATTGAGACCTTATCAGAGCGTGTCTTTAATGAAAAAGATAATGATGCTCCAATCAGATTGCGCAGAATGGAAACAACGGTTCCTGCGCAGCCGCAAACTGTCAAACAGCAGCAGTCAAATATTCCGCAGATAAAAAGAGAAAAGAAAAAATGGTTCTGGCAAAAAAAGTAATTGTGGACTTTTAAATTAACTTTTTTTAGAATTAAGATATGATCAGGGATTTTTGTAAATCTGCGCTTCAGAAGAAAAATACGATAATGTTTATAACATCATTATCGTTTATAGCGGGGATTGCTTCTTATTTTAATAATTGCGAAATTGTTTTGGGTATTTTCTTTACATTGGCTGCGCTTTTGTTAATATGGAAAACTAAAATTCCGCTGAGATTTCTTGCGATATGGGTGACAATATTTTATTTAGGATTTTTTAATGCTTATTTGCGAATTGAAAATTTTGATAATCTTTCCAAACTTGCACCGGCAAATGCTGAAATAGAAGGAAGAATAGTGTCAATTCCAAACAGCGGAACTTCCGGTAAAATGAAGTTTTTTATGGAAGTTGAAAAGTTCAACGGTAAAGCTTTAGCAGGAAAGACGTTCGTAAATGTTTTTGATAAAAATAATGATTTTTCAAAATTCAATGTCGGCAGTCTGTATAAAATCAATGGAAATTTAAGACTTCCATTCAAAGCCTCAAACCCGTCGCAGTTTGATTACGGCAAATATTTGAGGAATTTTGATACTTTTTCAATTTTGTATGCGGCAGCGGAAGATTGTGAGCTTGTTCCCTCAGAACTTCCGCTGCGGTGGATGTTTATGCAGAAGTTGAATAATGTCAGAAATCGTATAATCTCAACCCATGCAAAGTATTTGAAAAGTCCGAATTTGGAAATATTAGGCGGAATTGTATTTGGAGATGATGCTGTTTCACCTCCTGATTATATCAAAGACAGTTTTACAAATTCCGGCTTGCTGCATATTCTGGCTGCATCAGGTATGAACGTTGCTTTTATATTCGGATTCTGGTTTTATATCTTATCGTTGTTTAGAGTGCCATATAAAATTAGAGTTATAAGCGGGATGGGGGTTGTCATTTTATATACTCTTATGACGGGATTGGGAGCTTCTGTTATAAGAGCAGCCCTTATGCTGTTGTTTGTACTGGCCGGAAAACTTATTGACAGAGATTCTCATAGTGTTGCACTTTTGTCATTTGTTGCATTTTTGATGCTTGTTTATAATCCGGCTTTTTTGAATGATGTAGGTTTTCAGCTTTCATTTCTTGTAACTTTCGGGATAATATGCATGGCCGACGTTATTATAAAACGTTTTGAGAATAACAAAATTTTGTTTAAGATTGCGGGAACTTTGCTTATTCCAATTGTTGCGCAGGTGTGGGTTATTCCTCTGCAGATGTTTTATTTCAATACAATAAGCACATATTCCTTCTTTGCAAATATTGCAATAATGCCGTTTTTGTCTGTCATAAGTTTTGGCGGTTTTGTTTCTTCTGTGCTTGCCATATTTGCTCCGATTGCGGATTTTGTGTGTAAAACTTTTGATTTTATTTTGAATATTATGCTGAATTGTCTGGTATGGATTTCAAAATTCTTTGCCTCTTTACCGCACTCGTTGATTGAAACTCCTCATCCGTCTGTTTTGCAGGTGTTTATTTATTATCTGGCAATATTGTTTTTGACATTGATGATTAAAGAAGGTTTTACAAAACGGCATCTGGCTCTTCTTGCGGGATTTGCGGCTGTTTTCTTTTTGCTCGGTATTAATTTTCCAAACGGCAGGCTTGATATTATAACCTTTGATGTCGGAAATGCAGATGCTTTTCTTGTCAAAACTCCGGAGGAAAAATATATACTTATTGATACTGCCAAAACAGGTTATCTTGGTTCAAAACCGCAGGCTGAACTGATTATCCGAAAATACCTTAAGGATAGAGGGATAAAAAATCTGGAAATGATTATCGTAACACATTTTGACTCGGATCATGCGGGCGGCGCTGCGGATTTAGCCGAAAAAATGAAAATAAATAAAATTCTTGTTAATAACCTTCATGACAACTCAAAAATTGCGCAAAAAATATACAAAACAGCAAAAGCTACAAATACACCGCTTGATGCAGCGCCGGATGATAAAATTGTTTACGAAGAACCGGACTTGACAATAAAAACATTTGTAAAAATGTATGATTCTGATAATGAAAGTTCCGTAATATCACTTTTAAGCTACAAAGATTTTGACATTTTGTTCACAGGTGATGCAGGCGTCAGGGCTTTCAGGAGAATAGAAAACAAAATGCCTGGGAAAGTTGAAGTTTTGAAGGTAGGTCATCACGGTGCATTCGGTGTTGTGGATAATGATTACATAAATCGTTTAAATCCGGATGTTTCAATAATCTCAACGGGCAAGAATAATTACGGACATCCGAACAATGTGACTCTTGATATTTTAAGAAATACCGAAATCTACCGGACGGACAGAAATAATTCAATAAAAGTTTCAACAGACGGTGAAACTTATCAGCTTTATACGTTTAATTCACTTTTAAAACAATACGAACTTATCTCCATAAAGCAGTCTAAATAAGGCTCCAGAGTAAAAGTGTAACAGAATTAACCATTGGCAGGATTGATTTTATTTTTTTTCATGATAAACTTCACTTGTATTGTGAGGTGGTGTTTTTATGTTGAAACCTTCTTCTGCGAAAGACAGAATTATTTTGGCACTTGATGTAGATACTTTGGATGAAGTCAAAGAGCTGGTTCTTGAATTAAAGGATTATGTCGGATATTTCAAAATAGGTCTGCCTTTAATAATCAATTGCGGATTTGAGGCAGTGAGGCTGATTGAAGAGCTTGGCGCAAAGTGTTATTATGACGGAAAGTTTCATGACATACCGAACACTGTCCAAAAAGCTTGTATAAATCTTGTAAAAAACAATATTCATTTTTTTAATATTCATATTCAAGGGGGATCTAAAATGATTACGGCGGCTGTGAAAGCAGTTAATGCAACGGCCAAAAGAATGGAAAAAGATCCCCCTGTAATTTTAGGTGTAACTTTATTGTCAAGCTTCGGGCAAAAGACATTAACCGAAGAACTTTGCGTTAATAAAAATATAGAAGATTACGTGATGCAATTGGCGCAGGTTGCAAAAGATTCCGGACTCGACGGAGTTGTGGCAAGCGCAGATGAAGCAAAACGAATCCGCAGTCAGATAGGGGATGATTTTATAATTGTCTGCCCTGCAACCCGTCCGACATGGGCCGGTGTTGATGATCAGGTTAGATTTGACACCCCGCGTAAAGCTATTCTTTCAGGTGTTGATTTTCTTGTTATCGGTCGTCCGATTACCAAATCAGAAGACAAAATAGCAGCTGTAAAACTTGTGATAGATGAGATTGAAACAGCATTAGCAGATAAAGAAGCACTGGTTTAATAAAGCTAAACTCAGTGCTGTTTAATTAATTTATCCGCTTTTTGATACTTTTATCTACTCCAAATCTTCAGGAATTTCGGGGATTTCTTTAGTAACAGCTCCGCCGAGTTTTTCTATTTTTCCGATTTGAGTGATTATGTTTCCGCTGCCCTGAAGTTTTTTCAAGGTGTTGTTCAGGTTGTCACGAATTTTTAGAAGGTCGGACAAAAGCGCTGCAAATTTGTCGTGAACTCCAGCGCAAAGTCTTGCCATTTCAATAACATTCTTGTTTTGTTTGTCAATCTGATGGAAAGCATTGATTATTTTTAAAGCTGCCAGAAGAGTTGAAGGCGAAACCGGCATCACTTTGTTTTTCCAGGCATAATCCCATAAAGCGCAGTCGTCGCAAAACATCATTGCATAACAGCCCTCAATCGGTATAAACATCAAAACATAATCAGGAGATGCGCCTTCTGCCGAATAGTCACGTTTGGCAAGTCCTGTTATATGTGCTTTTGTTGAGTCAACGAATTGTCTTAAGTGAACAGCTTTTTCGTCCTCTGTTTCAGCGTTTACATAACCGTACCATGAGGCAAATGAGGTTTTGCTGTCTATAAAAATACATCTTCCTTCAGGAAGGTTCACAACAGCATCAGGTCTGCCTTCAGCTGTGCCTTTTTGAATTTCAAATTCTTCTCCCCGTCTGAGGCCTGAGGCTTCAAGAACTCTTTCCAAGACAATTTCGCCCCACCTGCCGGAAGTTTTGTTGTCGGATTTCATTACGTTAACAAGGTTTGAGGTGTCAGAAGAAATTTTGTTGCCCGCCTCAATAAAACTTTTGATATTCATATCAAATCTTGTGAATTTTTCGGTTTCAACTTTAAAGTTTTCTTCTGTCCTCTTTTCAAAGTCTTCGATTTTTTCTTTAAATCTTTTGAAAAATTCTTCCAATTTCTCTTTATTTTGTTCAATCCTGTTTGATGAACTTTCTTCCGTACGTTTTTCAAAATCGTCTATTTTTTCTTTAAAGCGTTTAAAAAATTCTTCCAGTTTTTCCTTGTTCTGTTCGTTTAAGCTGCTTGAACTTTCCTGCACAACTTTATTTGCCGTATTTTCAAAATAAAGTTTCATTTGCTCTAATATAGCATCAGTTGTGTTTCTTTCATTCTTTTTGCCGAGAAACAACGGTACATAAACGGCAATTGCGCCAAGTACAAATCCGGCTATAAATATAATTATATCCATTAATACTCCTCCACTGTTATTATGAATTATACCACAAGTGTATTAGTGCAAAAAGTCTATAAAATATTTTGCTCTCAAAAATATCAACCATGCCGCAAAGCATGATGTATAAAGAGATTGAGATATTTCCTCAATCCAAAGATTTAGAACATATTCTACAACCCCCATGACTTCAATATCAATCGGGGCATGGATGAATTTCCCCCGCTAAAAGTTGTAGTATGAATAGTGTAGAGAACAATAATTTAAAAATTAATAAAGGGGAAAGATGATGAGAGAGTTTAAAAGAAAATTGAAGATTTTGCTTGTAGATGATAATTCGGAACACTTGCGCGGTGTTAAAGAATTAATCAGTATGGAAGCCGGCTATGATGTTGTTGGTGCAACCACAAGTGCGAATATCGCAATTAATCTTATTAAAAAATATCGTCCGGATGTTGTTTTGATGGATATTAATATGCCGGAAAAAGACGGTCTGCAGGCAATTCAAGAGATTGAAAAACTTGATTTGGATACAAAAGTTATTGCTCTCAGCGGATATGATGATGCGGATTTAATTTTCAGAGCTATGAAGCTCGGTGCAAAAGGTTATATCTTGAAAACAATGGCATCTGCACAGCTTATTTATGCAATAGACGAAATTGCGGCAGGGAAAGTCTATCTTCCGTCAGCTCTTTCTTCAAGATTTTTTGAATACTTTCAACGCTCATTCAAAAATGAAAGCACTGCCGCAGTTGAAGAAAATCTTCTTTCCTATCTTACTTCCCGTGAAGAAGAAGTTCTTGATCTTCTTACACAGGGTAATAACTATAAGGGTATTGCAGCAAAATTGTTTATATCGGAAACTACTGTTAAAACTCACGTAAACAATATTTTCCAGAAATTACAGGTGAATGACAGAACTCAAGCGGTTCTGTATGCTTTGAATAACGGATTTGCAGGCAGAAGACGCATGAAAGCTGCAGTTTAAAAACAGAGAGTTAGGTCAGGGTTTGGAAAAAGGGTTTGACTTCGGGTTTTAAAGTCAAACCTTTTTTGATAAAGAGGGTATATGCAGGCACAGAACGATATTTTAAAATCTCAGACAAGATGTATTGCACACGAAATAAGAAATCAGCTTTCAATTTGTGATGTTTATTGTGAAATTATAAAAAAGCATCTGGATAAAAACGGAATTGAACTTCCTCCGCTCAACAATGCTGTTAATTGTATCTTAAAATCATTAAAAATGATTGATAATTCTCTTCTGGATTTAAAGTCTTTAAGCAATGTTGACTGTAAAGATTGTAATTTAAAACAGCTTCTTTGTCAGGCTGTGGAGCTCGGTAAAGTTTACATCTATGACAAAAATATAGATGTGCTGCTTGATGTTCCGGAAAACTGTACCGTGTATGTTGACGAAAATAAATTTCTTGCCTGTGTTATTAATCTTATAAAAAACGGTGTAGAAGCAATTAAAACCGAAGGATTTATTTCAATAAAAACCGAAATTCTAAAGGATTTTGTATCAATACGTATTGCAAACAGCGGAGATGAAATCCCCGAAGAATTCAGAAACAAAATTTTTGATGAAGGGCTTACTACAAAATCATTCGGGAGCGGACTCGGGCTTTTTATATGCAAAAACAATCTGAAAAGTATGGGGGCAGATTTGAATTTAGTGAAATCTTCCGAAGAAATAACAGAGTTTGAGATAACTTTGCCGATTAAAAAATCTTAATAAAAAAACTGTTATTCAGCAAAATAATTTAATTTTTCGTTTTTATATTAATATAAAATGTAGGAAAAAACGGAAAAATAAATGGATTTTTTTAATTCTCTCTCTGAAGTAGCAAAAAACAATAAAAACTTCAATCGCTGGGAACAGGAACAGCGTGATAATGAAGCACAGCGCAAAGAACTTTATAACCGCAGGAATTACACTCCTGAAGAAATTGAAGCCGCAAAACAGCTCGGCGAAAGAATAATTGATGTTGTCGACATTATGGACAACCATTCTGAAAATGTTGCAGAAAACGTTGAAACAGCAACAGCGCCGATTGTATCTCTGGCTCCAATTCTGGGTGCACTTATTCCTGGAGTTTATTATGTCAAGAACGTATTAAAAAAATCAGTAGATGCAAAGTGGGATATTGACAAACAAATGTTTTGGGATAATGAAGATGCCCGCAAGCTTGCAGAAGAGATAACAGAAGATATTCACAAAACACGCCCTAATAAAGACGGGTTTTATTACTGGGATTTTATTTCAGAAGATAAAGTCAAAAAGATTCCTAATCCCGAACTTAAAGCCAGAGCAATGGAATTGTACAATGAATATGCTAAAAAAGTAAAACCTTACAACAGAAAAATCAAAGGCGGTGCAATTGGTGTTGTAGCCTCCAGTGTGCTGGCTTTTATCGCCGCAAACATTTATTCTGCAAAACTTCAGGTAGACAGTTCAAAAATCGCAAGGTATCAGGCAAGAAAAATTCTCGAAGACCCGAAAGCGTTTGTAAACTATACTCCCGAGCAAATCGCTGCCGCTAAAAAGTATATCGAAGAACATCCCGAACTTAAAAAACAAAAACAAAAAGAAAAACTCAAAAGCGGTATGTTCAAAAGTATCATAAACATTTTGCGTGACCGAAAAGCATATAAAAATGCAAAAAAATCAGATACGGACGAGTCTAAAAAAGTAACAAGACCTCTGAGTCCGGAAGAAATTGTTCAGGCTAAAAAAGATAAGGAAGTTATACAGCGTTCTGTCAGAATAATCAACAACGAAGCCGAAAAATATTCCGAAAATATGGAAGTAGCAGCAGGCATAATCTTAGGTTCAACCCCGATAGTCGGCGGTTTGGTGGGCTGGCTTACAGGTGTTCTTATGAATAAAACAGGGCTGACCAACAGCATTGTTTCAAATATTGTAAATAAAAACGGCAGTGAAGAAGCAAAACAAGCCTATGCAAGGTTTAAAGAACTTAAACCCGGAGCACCCGGCTACACAACCCGCTGGAGCAAGTTTGTTGATAAGTTGATGAAAGATGAAGAGGATATTAATCTAAGAAATGATATTGAAAATTTTGGTGCGGAAGTAAAAAAACAAAGAGCCAAAAAAGATATTATAAAACCTTTCAAAAAGGCTTTTGCGGCCGGCCTGTCGCATAAATGGTTTAATTCAAAAATTATCGGACTTATAGGCGCTGTTGTGTCATCAATTCCGGCGGCATTGATAGCCCTCAAACTTCAAAAATCCTCTGCCCGTGCAGGACGATATGCTGCAAAACGTGAACTGGAACAGGATCCGAGAAACTTTATCGGTTATACGGAAGAAGATTTGGAAGAAGTTAAAGATGTCAAAGGCGAAAAAGAAACATTCGGACAGAAATTGAAAGAATATGCCCTTTTTGTCCCGACCGTTTTGAAACAGTATTATGCCTATGACAAATATAAACGCACAGAATTTAAAGAACACCAGCTTCTCTTAGATGAACTTAAAAAAGCTGATGTAACGGAAACACAGCTTCAGGATGCAAAAAATCTTCAGCGCAAATTGTTCAACACATTTGAAAAAGTGGACGACAACTCGCAGATTTACTCTGAATCAATGGAAGCGGCAACTGAAATTCTTCAGCCGTTTGCCTTGAGTGCCGGAATTCTCGTGGCCGTATCTCCGGCAATTTATGCCGGCATCCAGATTTCACGAGGCAAAATTACGGCAGCCTCAGCTGTGGACTGGGTTACGAAAAAACTTGCCGGTGCAAGTAAATTCTTAAAAAGCAAAACTTTCAAAAAATATTTGAATGCCGTGGCCGAAAAGGTTCCTCACAAAGTCGGCAATGTTGAACTTCAAAATAAACCGCTTGCAGCTTTAATTCAAGGGATAGACTTTAACAATGATAAAATCGGCGAAATTGGTGCTAAATTAGCGAAAAATCTCAATATCAGTTCGGAACAATTCCGTTATATGAATAATTTTGAGCAGATTGCACTGATTGAAAGAATAGAAAAATCCATTAATAATTTGGCGGCAGTTGCGGATGTAGAGTCAACAAATTTCAAGCCGGCTTTAGATAAAATTAAGCTTGTCTTCAGCGAACTTAAAAGTGAAAAATATTCAAGCAAATTAAGAGCTGATATGTTTGATATTATGATAAAGAATACAGAGCGTGTATCTCGGATGAGTGATTCTGACTTTAAGGCTGCAATTTCCAAATTCGTTGATATTTCTTATCTTTTAAATAAAGAAAGCATAGACTATATGGTAAAAAGGTGGAGCATGGCTCCGCTTGATGAAATCCCGCCGCAGATGCAGGATTTTGTAAAGAGATTCAGATATAACTACAGGGTTGACGGTCAGCAAGTTGATGTTTGGAATCCAAAAGGATTTAAAAAAGCAATTGCAGACAGTATTTCTAAGAATGATGTAGTCTTGGTTTACAAATATATTGATGATATTTTCGGCACGATTGCAGAGAAATTCCCTTATACATTAAAAGAAATTCCTGAAGGTCTGGATAATATAATTGAGTTTTTCCAGACAAATGCTGGCAGAAATGCTGATTATGCGCGCATAGCAGGTATGGTTGAAGGAGAGGCCGCTGCGCAGGCGTCTGCAAATAGGCCATTCCAGTCTTTGTTCAAGAAACTATCAGAGCCGAAAGAATACTTGTCAACTTTGAAAAATAAGATTGAAAAGATGACAGATGCGGAATTTCAAGCACATGCAGACAGCAGGCATTTTTCAAGTATGGATAAAAAGACAATGTTAAATGTTCTTTCAAATCTTGAAAAAATATTTGATAATATTCCGAAAGACGAGCTTAACGGAATTAAGAATGCTATGTTGAAGGAACTGAAAGAACATCCTGATGAATTTATGAAAGCTCTCCGCACAGGCCAGTTGCCTGCGGCATTTTTGACGGACGGGCTTGTAAAAGCAGCTGCTGCCGCAGGTATAAGCTGGACAGTTTTGAATATTGCTCTTATCTGGGCAATCCAGACATGGCTTGCGGATATTCAGTTGAAATCGGGCAGACTCGGGGTTATGAAGGCTCTTGAGGCTCTTGATGATCCTGCTTATTATGCAAATATAATTCCTGATAGCAAAGCAGTAAATACTCACTCATCAGCTTCTTCTCCTCAGACGGAGGTATCAGATCAGACCTCTGTTATTCCTGTTGCTCCGCAAAACGGAAGCCTGCTTGACAAGTTCAAAAAATAACGTACTTATCTCTTGATGTGCAGAACTTACTTTTGAATAACCGTTCTGGATGTCAAGTAATAAGTGAGAAAAATAATAATTCATAATCTGGTCAACAAAAAAAGCGCCGTAATTTATTAACGGCGCTTTATAGTTGGTGTGTTTATTGTTACTCTTCAATCGGTGTTGCAGGTTTGGGCATCGGAACGGGACGCTGCATTGGTTTGCAATTGCCGTCTTTGATGCATTTTTTTCTTGCTTTTTCGAATTTCTTTCTGCCTTCTTTTTTCATTTTTTGAAGTTCTTTTTTCTGTTTATCTGTAAGAATTGATTCAAACTCTTTCATATTCTGCATTCTTAATTCATGAGCCTGTTTTTTCAAATCTTTTATTTGAGCGTCAATTTCAGCAATTTTTTCTTTTTGCATTTCAACAGCCATACGTGAACGGATTACCATTTCCTTTTCCTGTTTTAAGTCTTTAATCTTAGCAATGATTGGCTCCATCTGTTCGTGGCCTTTCATTCTAAGTTCTTTAGCTTTTTGTTTTTGTTCATCCGTAAGTTTCATTCTTTTTTCAAAGTCAGCTTTTGCTTTTTGAGCTTTCGGGCACGGGGGCGGAGGAGGTGCATCGAATTCAGGTCTTTCAGGAGCCGCAGTAGCCGGTGCTTCCGGAACACTTGTCTTGGTCGTTTGAGTTTGTTCTGTTACCTGTTTTGTCGGAAGTGACTGCGTGTCTGCCGCAATTGCTCCGTTGAATGTGAAGGCTGCAAGTGCTGCTAAAACTAATGCTTTTTTAATCATTTGTCCGTCCTTTCTTTTTTACATTAAATCCTTTAACTTTTCTGCCAGTTCTTTTTTTGCGTTGTATATTCTTGATTTTATTGTGCCAAGCGGACACTTTAGCTTTTTTGAACATTCTTCGTAGCTGTAGCCTTCCACTTCGCAAAGTAATATTACTTCTTTAAATTTTGGTTTCAGGTTATTTATTGCCTGAAGGATTTGTTTTTGTCTTTCTGTTTTTATAAGTCTGTTTTCAGGTGTGGATTTTTTGTCTTTAATCAGCACAAGTATATTGTCATCTGATGTTGTTATATCCTGTCTTTTGCGGTAGGCGGATTTCAGGTAATCTTTTGACACGTTTTTTGCAATAGTATTTATCCATCCGGTAATAGAGCCTTGCTCTTTATAGCGGTCGGAATTTTTCCAAACTTTTACGTAAACCTCCTGTTCAAGGTCTTCGTTTTCTTCTTCTTTTGTAATCAGTCTGATTATATTTTTTACGTTTTGTTTATTTTTCTTTATTATTTCGTTCAGATCCATTATTCCACCAGTAAAAATCCGTAGGAATCCACAGGAAAGCCTAAGTCTTCCGCTGAAAGAGTTTCGCCGTATTTGATGTAATCCATTACATCCTGGTTTGTTCCTACAACACCAACCGAAGCTCCGCCTATCACAAGTGCAAAAAGGATACATGCTACTTTAAGATGATGGTAGGATGTTTTCTTTTTCTTGAGAAAAGGTTTTACTTCTCCGATAAGTTCTGAAACTTTATCCATTTCTTCCTGTTCTTTGCGGCAGTCTTCGCAGACTTTAAGATGTTCCTGCAGAGTTGTTTCATCTGCAAAGGTGAATAAAGCTTCGTATTTTGTGCATCTTTCTTTCATTTTTGTAACCTCTATACTATTATAACGAATTCCAAAATAAAAAGTTCATTTTTTATTTAATGTTTACAAAAAATTCTTGCAAGTAAAGCAGAGATTTGCTTTTTGTTATTTGTAAAGTTTTTTATGCAGGTAGCAAAAATTATTATTTACAAGTTTTACCCAATTTGAAATATGAACAATGCATTGTTAGACAAATTCAGAAATATATGCCTCAAGCTTGGCAAAAATAACAAGCCGACATATGTCGTAATGGCAATTGCGGCTGTTAAGGGGATTTGTCGTCCGACATTCACAATGATGGACAAGAAAGAAGAGCCTAAAACAAAGAAATATACTGCAATAAGGGAGGGTTTAACCGAAATTATTGCAATACCCGTTTACTGGGGGCTTGGAGAAGGGTCGGCAAAATTAGCCAACAAATTTCTGCCGGATGAACTCAAAGCCAAGGGGGCTAAAAATTGTATGCTTATCGGTGTTTGCACAGCTGCATTGTTTGTAATTCCGGGATTGTGTTCTCTTGCAATAAAGCCTTTGATGGAAAAGTTCTACCATAATGACAAAGGCGCACTTGCTAAAAAGTTTGATGAGATTTCAACAACTCCGCCGGACAAATCAAAACCTTTAAATTCGCAAATGTATTCACCTGTCAAGCGTCCAAGCCTGCAGACATTTGTTAATTCAAATCAATACGGCATGAAAGTAGGTGGCGTATGATTAATGGAATAACAAGACTATTAACAAGCAATTCGCTCAATAATATAACTTCAAACACAAATTCGCAGGTTATCATGGAAACAACTTTAAAAGCTATCGGCAGACCCGGGTTTATTCTTATAGATAATGATATAGACGACAATACAAAAAAATACGCAGCAGCAAAAGAATTTTTGTATCAGGCAACCTGTCTTCTCGTTTATATTGCTCTGGTTGTTCCTGTGTTCAAGAAAGGTACATTCAGGATTGCACAGAAGCTGTTTAAGCCTGAAGAAATAGGAAAATTTTCCAACAGCAAGCAGTATGCGCATTATCTCAAACTTTGCGATACAACATTGAATAACCGCCATAAAACTCTGGAAAAAGAGATTAAGGGGGTCTATAAGACGGACAAAGACGGCAATAAGGTTCATAAACTTGTGGAAGATGATTATGATCCTTTAATTGTAAAAGAGTTAAAAAAGGAAAATCCCGATAAATTTCCGATATTAAAAGGTGCAGTTGAGTTCGGAAATATTGTCGGATCCGTATTCGGGCTTGCTATCTTTGCGCCGCAGGTTTCACATTTGTTTATTCATCCGGCATTGAATGCTCTGGGATTTGAAAAGCACAAAAATCCGCCGCAAACAGAGGAGCCAAAACAAAATCTAGATAAAACGGTATAACGGTCTGATTAAAACGGGAAGCTTATTATAGATTATACTGAAATCCCTGATAAAAACTCGGTAGATCTGTTAGAAAGAAGTTCGGCTTTTAGTTTTTTGTTTTTGCGTTCTTTTTTGGGCAGTTCAATTTTTTCTAAAATGCCCCAGTTAGAATTTATCGGCTGGAATTTGTCATGCTCCGGATTGGTTATGTAATGAGTCAATGCGCCCAGCATTGTTATTTGCGGAAGTCTTAAAAGTGGTTCGTTATTGATAAATCTTGCCATATTTATACCCGCAAGAAGCCCTGATGCTATTGATTCGGTATAGCCCTCGGTGCCTGTAAGCTGGCCTGCAAAGAACAAATCTTCTCTGGCTCTTGTTTGAAGTGTCGGGTTTAGAAGTTTTGGAGAATTTATAAACGTATTTCTGTGCATAACACCGTATCGTACAATAGAGGCATTTTCAAGTCCCGGAATAGAGTGTATAAGTTCTTTCTGGCTTCCCCACTTAAGATTTGTCTGAAAGCCTACAATGTTATAAAGCGTTTTAGCGGAATTGTCCTGTCTGAGCTGTACAACGGCATAATTATCTTCCCCTGTTCTCGGGTCGACAAGTCCGACGGGTTTCATAGGTCCGAATCTCAATGTGTCTTTTCCTCTTGAGGCCAGCACTTCTACCGGAAGACAGCTTTCAAAAAACTTTGCGTTTTTTTCAAACTCTTTCAATTCAATTCTTGGTGAAGTTGTCAGAATTTCGTAGAATTTTTCATACTGGTCTTTATTCATAGGACAGTTTATATAATCGGCATTTCCTTTGTTGTAGCGGTTCTGCCGAAAAGCTATATCAAAATTAATGCTGTCCGCTTCAATAATCGGTGCGATTGCATCAAAAAAGTAAAGATGTTCATTGTTTGTGAATTTTTTGATGTTTTCTGCAAGTTCAGGGCTTGTCAATGGCCCGGAAGCTATTATGGAAGGAGTTTGCGGAATTTCTGTTATTTCTTCTCTAATGAGTGTAATATTCGGATTTTCATTGATTTTTTCATTGACTTTTTGAGAGAATTTTTCTCTGTCGATTGCAAGAGCGTTGCCTGCCGGAACCTTGCAATCATAGGCGATTTTTATTAATTCTCCGCCCAAAATCTCCATTTCTCTTTTTAAAAGACCGCTTGCATTAGTTGTATCAAAGGCCCCGAGGCTGTTTGAACATACAAATTCAGCGCAGTCGCCTGTTTTGTGTGCTCCTGTCGTTTTTTGAGGGCGCATTTCATATAATTTTACTTTAATGTTTCGTTTGGCAAGCTGTAAAGCCGCTTCCGAGCCGGCTAAACCTGCACCGATAACTGTTACTTCCATTCCCGAATCGTATTATGAAAACAGTGTCATGTCAATTTTATGAGCAGACAAAAGGGTAATACTTATTCCCTGATACGGGAGTTTTTAAACAAAAATGTAAAGTTATGTGAATAAAAATGTTATAATTGTAGTATGTTACTTGAAAAAAAATACAATATTAAGTATAATTATTACACTTAATAAAATTACATTTACGTCAGTTAACTTGTTATGTTAATTTTTCTTACAATCGGTGATGAAATTGGCAATAAATGTAAGCTTTAAGTTTTTAAAATAGTATGTGTGTAGTATTAGTCATGAAAATGAAGTAGGGATATGTCAGTAAAAGCAATTAATTCTTCAGAAAATGCCCGCCAGAAAAGACTCGGCCCAAATGTTGCAAGACCTGCAACTCCGAATTTTACAAGCGGTTTTAATCCTGTTGTAGCAGCATCAGATGCAGTTATAACAGTTACGGATGCAATCTCAAGAGGCGGTTTTGCCGCATCCTTTATTGCACAGGACGGATTAGGCATGGTTGCCCCGAGAATCTGGGAAGGCTTGAACAGAGGTCGTGAGAGAGAAATAGATCCGGAAACAGGAGAAAAAACAGGTAAAAAAATAGGCCCCTACAACTGGACTTTCGCACGACGTGAAGGTGTTCGTGAAATATTGTCAGGCCCCAGTGCATTTTTAATTCCTATGGGAATTATGGCTTTCCTTAAAAAATATGCCGGCAAAGCCAACAATGTTCCTATTAACATGATTAATACTCTCGGTGAAAACTTTAAACAAACTGCAATCAGCCAGAGTGATGCAATCAAAAATATAACTGACTTTAAGGATGCAGCGCAGACCAGACAGGTAAAACTTGATTTTTATAAACAAATGTTTAAATCAACTCTTGAAGCTTCACTAGGCGGGGTTAAAGATTTTGATTACAATGCTCAGGCAGAAAAAATGGCAGATAAATTGCTTGAAATTGAAACTGCCAAATCAAAAGGATTTTTCAAGCATTTTATAGGCAAAAAAACTCCGGGCATGAAAGAAGATTTGACTTCAGAACTTGTCAGCGAGTTTATGGATTTGCGCAAGAAATACGTAAGTCCGACCGCAAATGAACTTGCAGCAACTGTTAATGTTAAATGGAGAAAAGATCCTGTATCTGTTTCATTTAACAAAATGCTTGACAACATGATGGATTATACAGATGATATAATTAAATCAACTAATAAATACCTGAAAAATAATGCGGCACCTGATTTAGAAAAGTTCTTGAAATCTTTTAATCTTAGACGTTCCGGCACAAGATTGCTTTCTAATTTCGGTATGTTCTTTGCCGTTGTAGGATTCTATGATATTATTCCAAAAATCTATAATATCGGCGTGTCAGAAAATGCCGATGAAATAAAAGATACCCCGGAAAATGAACAAAAAGAGAATTCAACTAATGCACAAGAGGCTTCAGCTCAGCAGACCGGCAATAATTCTGTCGAGAAAAAATCAGAAGTCAGGGACTCTGTCGATAAAAAAGGTGCACCTCCTTTTACAGGTGCAGCTTCTGCAATAAATGAAAAACTCGGCAAAGCCGTTACAAAAGGCGGATGGTTGAAAAAACTTTCTGATACTTTCGAGTTTGACGGAGCATCAATGTCCGTTCCGGCTATGTTGACGTTGTTGTTTGGATTTTGTCTGCCGCCACGACTCCGTAATGCTAAAGGTGAGCATGATAAACGTGAAATCATGGTGCGTGATATTTCAAGTTTTATTGCTATATTGTTTGCAGCCAAAACTCTCTCAAGAAGTTTCTCTACATTGTTTGCAAAACTTTCGGGACTTGCTTTGAATGTAAAACCTGCTGATCATGATAAAGGTGTATTCTATAAACTTAAAAATTATCTTACTCCTTCAGGCGGTGTTACTGTTTTAAGCAGTGAACAGTTAGCTTCAAAACACAGTAATCTAAAACAATACAAAGACGGTATTATGGGTTATATAGAATTCCTGAAAAATACCGGAGGCGATCCTAGAAAAGTCTTTGCAATGGACAAAACAGTCAAAACAGCATCAGAAGATATTCTGAAAGCAGCCGGAGTTAAATTTGATAAGATTAAAAATGTTTCAATGAATGATTTTGAAAAAGCTTTCAGGCAGGCAATGGAGCAGGATACTGATGCTGTCAAAACAATCTATAAAGCCTTCGAAAGTACAGACAATAAGTTTGTTCGAATTGCAAAAACGTTGAACAGTTCATTTGAATTTGCGTCAATAATATTTCTTGTACCGGCATTTATGATATGGCTTGCAAGATACTGTGAGAAGATGACAAAAGAAAATAAAGAAAAAGAACGTATAGCTGAAGAAGCTAAGAAACTTCAAGCACAACCGGCATTGGCTCAAACAACTTTGAATAAATTAATCCCGCCGGCAAACAATACAGCTCAGCCGACAATGTCCGGATTCCTTAAAAGATAATCACACTCCTGATATTATAATAATGCAAAAAGCGGATTCAGAAAGAATCCGCTTTTAAAGTTATAAATTAAAATCATTATTGTTCAATGAGTTTGTTGATTTCATCAACCATTTCATCGGGGTCAAAGCCGTGGACTTTAGCACCTGCTTCAAGGTTTTCAAATCTTGCGGCAGCGCATCCGATACAGCCCAATCCGTATTTTTGGAAAACAGCAATACTGTCGGGACAAGCTTCAACTATATCCATAATATTCATATCTTTAGAAATTTTCTGTGTCATAATACCTCCTTGACTTTCTGTACATAATCCTTAAAAACATTATACAACAAAAAAGAAGGATGTGGTAAGTATGGAATTTTTGAAGAAACTTTTTAAAAATGAGGATAGAGTTGTAGGGTTGTGTGCGTTAAACAAAAAAAACGGCAGAGTAACATATACGTATACTCCGCAGTTCAATGCACAAAAACTAATTTACAACACAAATACTAAAGACAATTTCTTTCTGCTGTAAACCACCGGTTTTTATGCTATCAAATCTAAATGCTGAGCTTTTAATGGAGCCCCGCAAAGCTGTTCAGCGGTGAAGCTGCTTTTTGTGACCGGTCTGTCAAGACTCGGGGTAAAAGCAAAAGAATCTTTAACAAAGCTTCTTGCCGGCTGCAAATTTGCATAGTTTACCTGATTGGCGCCGTTTGATGCAATAATTTTTTGAACATTCAATCCGAACATAACAATCTCCAAAATTCCCTATATTATAATAAAGGAAATTTTGGACAAAAAATTGCTAAAATTTTGTCAAATATTAAGAAATCTTAAGCTAACCTGTCAAGTCTGTTTGCTGTAGTTCCGAATCCCGCAACTTTAGGATGGTTCAGATTGAATTCACCATCCGTCTGCTGTGCAAACAGTCCGCTTGAGAAAAAGTTGTTTTTGGATGTTGGTTCTCTCCTCTGCGTCTCAAAGAAATTGACAGGATCAACCTTGAAAATGTAATTAGGCTGGATTGAGTCTATGTTCATAATGTCACTCTCTTTCTTAAATTAATAAAAAATATTTAAATTTAGAAATTTCAGAAAAACGGAATTTTGTTACATTTGTTACATGGGAGTGATTATTTTGATCTGTGTACAAAAAATTAACAGATACAAATCGTGAGTAAACAAATTAATCAATCCGGATTACAATGTAACGAAATGTAAAAATGGATTTGAAATGCCCGAAACCCTGTTATACTCTGCTATATGATATGATATGATATGATATGATGTGAGGGGGTCTGTCAATTTTGTGGAATTAAAAAACTTAATAGAAGTATAAGTAAACACGGGTTACGTCTATTAAGAAAGGAGATTTTGTTATGGTTTACGAAATCAATGGTAATTATTCCGCAAATTATCCCAAAACGGGTGTAAACACAACAGCTGCCAAAGAGAAAAGTATAAGTATAGATTTTAATTTTTCAAAATCCGGTGTGAATGAAAAATCTGCTTCAGAGATTATGGGGTTTGAGAAAAGTGAAAATACTGTTCCTAAGCGACAGGTCAATCCGGATGATAAGCGTCCTGATATTGATGATGATATGTGGAACTGGATGCATGGTAATTTTTCGGAAAGTGGCGTAAATATCTCCAATATCAAACAAGGCCGAAGTATGACAAGATTTAAACTTTCATCTGATAATGTGGAAGTGGGGAAAAATGGAGATATAATTTCAAAAAATCAGGAAAGCAATGTTTTAATATGGAAAGATGGGCAGACAACAAAAATAACAGTATCAAGCCGTGAACATCAAAAAAATGGCGGAGAAGTCACAAGGACGAAGGAGTATGTTGTTGACAATAAGTCTGGAAAACTTTTATCAGAAGGCACCTATCTTGATGGAAAAGGTTTAAGATATAATTTTAACGAAGACGGTTCATTTACAACAGAACAGGTTGAAAATAATTTAATCAAATATTAACCGAAAACAACCGCCAACTTGTGGCGGTTGTGATTGTTATGTGCATAAAAAAATTACTGATCGCTTTCGTGATGGTCGTTGTCTTTCAGAAGCTTTTCAAAGTCGGAAGGCTTAATGCTCTGGATAAATTTCTTAAATTCCTGCGCTTCTTCCTCATCCTTGGCGCTGTCAGTGGAAACCGAACCGTTAGAAATAACATTTGCGGTTACAAAAATTGGTGCATCAACTCTTATAGCAACAGCAATAGCATCAGAAGGTCTTGAGTCAATTTCAATAATCTTGCCGTCATCATTGTTTTTCAAAAAGATTGTAGCATAATATGTTTCTTTCTCAACGTCGTTAATTTCAACTTTTTCTATTTCACAGCCCATTTTTTCAATAATGTTAATAATCAAATCGTGCGTCATCGGGCGTGAAACAGTAAGATTTTCGATTTTTCTGATAATAGCGCTGGCTTCAGCCGAACCTATCCAGATAGGAAGCGCCTTTCTGTTTTCTTTGTCGTGCAGCACGACAATAGGCGAACCTGTTCTTGTATCAAGGGCAATGCCCATAACTTTCATTTCAATCATAATAAAGCCTTTCTCATATATTTACAATCATATTAGCCTAATAAGAAAATGCGGTCAAGAAAAAAGCGAAATTTCGGCAATCTGTAGGAAAGATATCAGGAATTTACATACTTGCACCAAATATGTGTAAAATTGTCTTGCTGAATTTGTATAAGCATCTCAGAGCCAACCTTGAAACTGGTGTGGGAAGATAATTTACATGCTGTTTGGCATAAACATGTATAGATATCACAGATATTTGATATTTACGAAAAAAAATGTTTATGTTAATATAAACACATACGCATGGGAATATTATGCGTGATTAAAAGAAAATAAGAAATGGAGAAGTGGCCGAGTAGGCTGAAGGCGGCACCCTGCTAAGGTGTTATGTGGAGTAATCTGCATCATGGGTTCGAATCCCATCTTCTCCGTTTTTTTGTCCGCAAACAGAGAATCAGTGCAGATATTAAATTGAAAAACCGCTGTAATTTAACGACCAGATTGATTTGTACGGATACTTTGATTATTTTGGAGAGCCTGCTCCGTGAGGGCGTTTTCAGGTCGGAAAATTAAGTTTACCAAAAAAATCAAACTGCCGAACTGGACTTTTTTCGGACTGTACGGATAGATTGAGATTTTCTTAATATAGCTGAATTGCACACCGATTTTGAAGTGTACAGATAAAATGATTATTTTTGTAAAGTCCAGTTGTATTTTAAAGTCCGATTAATCCTCTTGATTGTTAGGCTATAATACCAACCTACAAACTATAGAAACTTGTTGTATTTGTTTGAGTAGCGTGAGTAGCTCAACTGGTGTGATTATTTGTGGTAATCGGCATTTGGTGTGGGTTTGAGGAGTAGGAAGCAAGCAAACTATTTGACCCAGTAACCGGTCAAATTATTCTTTTGCTGGTCAGGGCAGATTTATAAAAATAATTTCTATCAGTTTAGAAAACCGACTTATAAGATTAATCAATTGTTGGGCTATAAGCCCAACCTACTAATAGCGGACTTTATGAGGATAATCTTTTGGTATTTGCCAGTCGTTATATTGTATTAATGCCGTGCAATATTTATTTCCGCCGTTAGTATCTCTGCAAAGTGAATATAACTGGGCTTCCGTGCCGTCCCAGGCATATTTGCACGGCTCTAAACCTTTTCCTATATGATATTTATAATTTTCTTGATCAATCACTTCATCAGGTGTGCTCGGATAAGGCATAAATATAAAATAGAACTTGCAAACGCCATAATCTTTTACTTCTGTACACTTTTCTGGATTACCACCAGGATAAAATGTTATTACATGTGACTCTACCATTTTATCAGTTGTTCCGAATTGCATTGCACTTCCGTCTTGAAGATAATAAATAACACTCCCGTTAGTCAGTATTTCTTTTCTGTATACAAGGAATTGGGAAAAATAGGTTTGAAACCATACATCAATTTTTGCGGTAGCTTCTATAGGTTTTCCATCTTCGTCCAGATCTACTCCTGAAACTCTTTGATACCAGTATCTTTTATCTCCGAATTGTGCTTCAGCCAGTGCAATTGCCTGATTAAACGTTGAATAAAATTTTTTTAACCTTGCTTCTACAACTTTATTTCTATGGTTTTGTATTAATGAGGGAAGTGTCATTGATATGACAACTCCGATTATACCAATCGTAATCAAAACCTCAGCAAGTGTAAATGCCCTTTTTTTTATGTGAATATCCGGGGAAATAATTGAGAAAAATTTTAGCTTATGAAGCCCCCCCCCCCCTGTGCGTAATCCTTACTATTCTTGGGTTTTGCATACTTTAGTCTCCTTTCCTTTATTTAGTATAAACTATTGTATATCAATTTTCAAGTCCGGACAGTGAACATAGAAACAGCTTAAGAAATTGTTCAAAATATTTAAAATATGCTTTACGGGTATATTTTGATATAGAATATAAGTATTTGCTATTTTTAGAATTGTCGTAAATAATAATAAAAACAAGTGATGCAATAAAAAAGAGAGGATTTTTAATGATTAAAAGTATTTTAGCGGTTATTTCGGCAGTTGTACTAATTATAGGAGGTGCAAATATGAGTATTGCAAAAACAAATGACTGGGACAAAACTTTTGCAAAAAGCGATAAAGTTGAGGTCAAGAAGGTAAATTTTAAAAACAGATACGGCATTACCCTTGTCGGGGATTTATATATACCGAAAGATAAACCATCGGATAAAATGGCGGCAATAGCAGTGAGCGGGCCTTTTGGCGCCGTAAAAGAACAGGCATCGGGTTTGTATGCACAGACTATGGCAGAAAGAGGCTTTGTAACACTTGCTTTTGATCCTTCTTACACAGGCGAAAGCGGGGGTGAACCGAGAAATGTGGCTTCTCCGGATATTAATACGGAAGATTTTAGTGCGGCAGTTGACTTTTTGAGCAATCAAAAGGATGTGGATCCTGAAAAAATAGGTATAATTGGAATTTGCGGATTTGGCGGGTTCGGCTTGAACGCTGCGACGATGGATACAAGAATAAAGGCAACCCTTACTTCCACAATGTATGATATGACAAGAGTAAGTGCCAGAGGATACTTTGATTCAATGGATGAGAATGCACGTTATGAATTGAAAGAAACTCTCAACAAACAAAGAACGGAAGACTTCAAAAACGGCAAATATGCGCCTGCCGCCGGCCTTCCTGAAAAATTGACGGGTGAAGAACCGCAGTTTGTACAGGATTACTGGAACTATTACAAAACCAAGAGAGGGTTCCACGAACGTTCTATCAATTCAAACGGTCACTGGACACAGACTTCAACCTTAGCATTGATTAATATGCCGATACTTGCATACAGTGATGAAATAAGAAGTGCGGTTCTGGTTATGCACGGTGAAAAAGCTCACAGCCGTTACTTCAGCGAAGATGCTTTTAAGAAATTAAAAGGCGATAATAAAGAACTGCTTATAGTCGACGGCGCAAACCATGTTGATTTGTACGACAACCTTGAAAAAATTCCGTTTGATAAAATTGAAAGCTTTTTCACAAAATATCTGAAAGACGCAAAATAATAATACTATGAACTTCAATTAATACTATGAACTTCAATATCAGGCTTTTCCTGCTAAATTGCAGGAAAAGCCTTTTTGTATGATGTTATATTTGTGCTATAATTCCATGTTATGAGAAGGTTTTTAATTGTAATTGCCTGGATATTGTGTTTGGTCTTACCCGTGCAGGCGGAGGAGGTTAAAAAGGTTTACCTGAATGAGGCAATAGATGCGGCATTAGAAAATAATATAGACCTGAAAGCCGCACAGATAAACATCAATATTGCTAAAAACGAAATAAAAACTGCAAACAGGCTTCAAAACCCTTCAGTAGATGCGTTTTATTTTATGGGCGGGGCCGGAAACGGAGAGCCAAAACAGCTTGGAGTAAGCCAGAATATAGAAATCGCCAAAAGAAATGCCCGAAAAAATCTTGCAAAATCAAATCTTACCCTTGTCGAACATAATGTTGATTATACAGAGTTTGACTTGAAAATGGATGTAAGAGAAGCTTATATAAATCTAGTCGCTGCAAAATCCATTCTGCATACGCTTGAACAGCAGAAAGAATTGCAGGAAGAACTTCTGGATATTGCAAAAGAGAAGGTAAAAAATAAAAAGGAGCCTGTAATCGACGTTTTGCAGGCCGAAATTTCTCTTAATCAGATAATAACACAGGTTAATACAGCCAGAGTCAACGTAAACACTGCGCTTTCAAATTTCAACAAAATAATAAATGATCCGAATAAAGTGACTTATGACAGCAAAGACAATATTTTTGCAGAAAAAAACAACTTTGCGGAAATGCTGACACCTCCTCCTGATTTTGAATTTCCGGATTTTGAGGAAATAGTGCAGCGTGCACTTAACAACAGATACGATATAAAAATTGCCAAACAGGAAATTGACGTTGCCGAAAAAAATATGACAGTGGTTTCACGCCAGAGAATACCTGATTTAGCACTCACGGGCGGTTATGCTTATCAGATAGGCGCCTACACTGATTCCGGAAACTTTAACAGCGGCGCTTATGCCGGCGCAAGCCTTGTGAATATTCCGTTGTTTTACAACTATTCGCCTGAAATCCAAAATGCCGCATTGAAATTAAAACAGGCTGAGTTGAAGTATGAATCAGTTAAAAATAAAGCAGTAAAAGACGTCAGTGCCGCATACGAGCGTTTTCTGACGGCCGTAGACAATCTTAATTACTACGAAAGCAAGATAATTAAAAATTCAGAAGAACTGATAGAGATTTCCAAGGAAGGTTATGAACAGGGGAGAGCCAATATTACGTCCTTAATTGTAATGAAACAGTCCTATATATCAATAATAGTCGGCTATACATACGCTCTTGCGGAATACTACAACAGCTGGACAAATTTCCTGCGGGAAGTTAATGATGAAGAGTTTGAATTGTTATAAGTGTTTATTTTTTTTAAGATAAAATTAAAAAAGAAGTGACAGATATTAAAATGTGTGTAATAATTAATTCCATAGGGGATAATATTAGTTTACAAAAAGGAGAAAAATTAATGAAGAAACAGATTTTGACATTGGCAATTGCAGCATTTGCATTTGTTTCAGGCATGGGATTGAACAGTGCGGCAATATCTAAAGAAGCAGCTGAAACAACCGCTGCAATCCCTGCGGGTTATAAAGTTGCAATAGTTGATGTGGCACAGGTTGTAGCCGCATCTAAAGAAGTACAGGCTTTGAGAAAAGAGCAGGAAGCAAAGATGCTTGAACTTCAAAAATGGCTTGAAACAGTGAGAGCAGATGTTCAAAAGCAATCAACGGAAGAAAATAAGCAAAAATTAATCAAAAAATATGATGAAGAATTTGCTAAAAAACAAGAAGCAATCAAAAAGAATTACGCTTCAAAATTGGCATCAATCGACAAAAATATTTCTTCAGTAATCACCAAAACAGCAAAAGAAAAAGGCTATAATCTTGTTCTTTCCCGTGGTATTGTCCTCTACGGCGGTGAAGATATAACTTCAGAAATCGCAAAAGCTGTAAAATAGTATGATTAAAAAAATTAGGAAAGGTCTCTTTACATAAAGAGGCCTTTTTTTTAATAAAACTCTTGACTGATAGCTGCTATCAGGTTTTAAAATATAATAAATAGTATAAAAATTAAAAGGGTGGTATTATGAGCGGAAAAATAAAATTAGTGATTACAATAGCGGTAATAGCACTTGTAGCAGCAATCATAGGAGGCGGTAAAATGTTAGCAAATGAAAATTCAAAACCTGATATGGGCGGAAAAAGAGTATTGATAGCATATTATTCATACAGCGGAAATACAAAAGCTGTTGCTGGAAAAATTCAAAATCTGACAGGCGGCGATATGTTTGAAATCAAGCCTGCAAAAGATTATCCTGCCAATTATAATGACGTTGTCGCTCTGGCACAGCAGGAAAAGGCAAAAGATGTAAGACCGGAGCTTGTTGATAACGGAAATGTGGAAAATTATGATATTATATTCTTAGGAACACCTGTCTGGTGGTACACAATGGCAGGGCCTGTCAAAACATATTTAACAAAGAACAATTTTGACGGAAAAATTATAATGCCGTTCTGTACTCATGGAGGCGGCGGAGAATCCGCAACTTATACTGATATGCAAAAGCTTGCGCCTGGTGCAAAAGTTCTGAGCGGATATACATCATATGAACGTACGGCAAAAGATGATGATATCAAAAAATGGATTAATAATGCTAAATTATAAATAATAACTGATAAAAATTGAGGATAGAAATATGAAGCGAAGAGAATTTATTATAAATTCGGCTTTAGCTGTCGGCGGTGCTGCTTTATTGTCAGGATGCGGACAAAAAGAGGTTAAAAAAGCCGAAAACGAGGTTGTCAAAAGACAATTTGCCGGAAAGGAATTTCCTTTAATAGCACTTGGCTGTATGCGTCTTCCAATGCGTGACGGCAAGATTGATATGGTCGAACTGGACAAAATGGTTGAATATGCAATGAGTCACGGCGCAAACTATTTTGATACGGCCTATATGTATGTTGAAGGCAAATCCGAAAATGCAATCGGCGAGATTTTGAAGCAATATCCGAGAGAAAGCTTTTACCTTGCGGACAAGTGCCCTGCATATCTGGTAAATTCAAAGGCTGATGTTACCAAATTGTTTAATGAACAGCTTAAAAAGTGTCAGGTCGATTATTTTGACAACTATATGGTGCATAATATCAACAAAAACACCATAAATAACTACCGTGACAATGACATGTACGGAGAAATTTTGAAACTGAAAAAAGAAGGCCGTGTTAAAAATATGGGATTTTCTTTCCATGGAGACCCTGAAATGCTCCGGGAAGTAATCCATGAGCATAAGTGGGATTTCTGCCAGCTTCAATTGAACTATCTTGACTGGGAAGTTATAAACGGTAAAGAACTTTATGAAATTGCGGATGAGGCTAAGGTGCCTGTTATTGTAATGGAACCGTTAAGAGGCGGCGGATTGTGTAATTTGCCGGAAAAAGCTGCTGCAAAACTTAAAGAAAGCTGTCCTGATGATACTCAGGCTTCCTTCGGCTTAAGATGGGTAACAAGCAAGCCCAGAGTATTTACGATTTTGAGCGGAATGAGCAACTTCCAGCAGATGAAAGAAAATATTGATACATTTACGAATTTTCGGGAATTTACAGCCGAAGAACTTCAAACAGCGGCTGAAGTTGCAAAGATTATTCAATCCCAGGGCGCAATCAACTGTACAGCTTGCAGGTATTGTATGGAAGTTTGCCCCAGAGGAATTAACATTCCTG
>CALUTA010000001.1 GCA_944323585.1 Candidatus Gastranaerophilales bacterium | reverse complement strand
TTTATTTTATATTTTTGTAACAATCTTGCCAATTTTGTTAAAGGTTTTTGAAATCTTTGCCGATATTCCATATGTAGGTTATAGAAGGGTTATTAATTATGGAATTTGATGATTTAAAGAACAACAATATTATTATTGAAATCAGAACACTTATTGACCAAAGTATTGATGATTTGGACGATATTGACAGCTACTGTGAATTCATGCGTGAGATGATTCTAAATACATCCGGTTTGAACTAGCAGGTTGTATATTGTGTATCTTGGAGAAAAATATTAGTATGACAATGTTATGAAAATTGTTATACTTGGCGGGGTTGCAGCAGGGGCAAAGGCGGCTGCAAAAGCAAGAAGAATGCTTCCTGAAGCTCAGATAGATTTATACACTGACGATACTCATATATCATATTCGGCCTGCGGGCTGCCTTATTATATTGAAGGCAACTTTGACAATTACGAAATGCTTCTTGTCAGATCACCAGAGGACTTTGAGAAGGAGAACGTACACATTCATCTCAAGCACAGAGCCGTAAAAATTCTTCCCGATACCAAGCAGGTGCTTGTTGAGTCTTTGGGGAAAAATAAGGCATTTCTTGTTGATTATGACAAATTGATAGTAGCCGTGGGCGCAAGACCTGTAATTCCGCAGATTAGAAATGTCAATTTAAACAATGTTTTTACAGTAAGAAAAGTTGAAGACGGTATTGCAATACGCTCTAAAGCTGAAAACTCAAAGAAGGCGGTAATTATCGGCGGCGGTTACATTGGTATAGAAATATTAGAGGCGCTTGTCAGACAAAATGTGTCAGTTACTCTGATTGAATATGCCCCGACTATTATGCAGAATTTTGATGATGATATGTCAAATCTTATCTTAGAGCAGCTTAGAGAAACATCATCAGGCCGCTTTGAAATCCTTACATCCGAAATGGCAACGGAATTTTCAGGGGATAAAGAAGGGGTTAAACTTGTCAGAACAGGTTCTGGCAATGAAATTGAAGTTGATTTTGTCGTTATTTGCGCAGGGGTAAAACCAAACATTGAAATAGCAAAGGATGCGGGTATTTTGCTTGGAGAAACTGGTGCCATCAAGGTAAATGAAAAAATGGAAACGAGTATAAAGGATATTTATGCCTGCGGTGATTGTGTAGAAGAAAATTTAATCATAACAAATACCAAAATATGGCTTCCGTTAGGCACAAATGCAAATAAAGAGGGGAGAATTGCCGCAATTAATGCGTGCGGAGGCGAAGAAAAATTTGATGGTGTGCTGGGTTCATCAGTTACACGCTGTCTTTCGCTGAGCATGTCTATGACAGGATTAACCGAGAAAAAAGCGGCTTCGCTGGGGGTAGAAACAGTTTCGGTGACTGTCACAAAAACTGACAAAGTCGGGTATATGCCTGATGTGAATAATATCACTCTTAAGCTTGTTGCCGACAAAAATACAGGAAAACTTCTCGGCTGTCAGGGGGTTGGGGCCGGAGATGCAGACAAAAGAGTTAATACAGTGACTTCAGCGCTTTTAGCCGGGCTTACGGCAGAAGAATTTTTTAAGAATGATTTGACTTATGCGCCTCCCTTTTCTCCGACAATTGATCCGCTTCTTAATGCTGCACAGCTTCTTGTTGAAAAACTTGAAGGCTCAAAGTCTATTTAAGATTTTTCCAGCCCTGCAAAATACTTGCCTAATCCCACTCCCATGGAAAAACAGTTTGCCTGAACTCTAATAGCCCCCTGTGCCATAAAATCCGTTGAAATACAGCGTCCGGCAACATATAAATTATCAATGTCTGCTGACATTAGACTTTCAATAGGCACCTGATAATCTTTAACTATTTGAAGCGTTGATTTGTCTTTTTCATTGCTGTGAACATCAATCGGGTAGTTTGAAATAAGCACCGGATGTTCAAATTCCTTGCCGTTTTTAATGTCTTCTGCGGTATATATGTATTTCCCCTTAATTCTCCTTGAGACCCTTATGCCAAGCATATCGGCTATGTTTGAAATATAAGCATTTTCAAATCCGGGAAAATAAATTCTGCAAAAATTAGCAAGCCTGAATATGCTCTGTCTGGCTAACAGTAAGGCTTTTGACATGTTTTTAACCTGCAGAGTGTCTGTGTAATCAATAATACGAGGGCAGTTAAAAGCAATATGAGTAGGCATTCCGGCGACGGTAAATATCTGAAAATAGTTCCTGTCGTGGTTTTTGAGGATTTTTTTCTTTACAGCGTCCTCAAATAAAGGGGCCAAAGCCCATTTTTTATCCTTATCCCATGTATATGCCGTAGAAAGATGGATAAAGCCGTCTATATCTTCAACAGTTGTTACATTTCTGTCTTTGTCATACTCCTCAAGCCACTTTGCAAAATG
This sequence comes from Candidatus Gastranaerophilales bacterium, assembly GCA_944323585.1. Classification (GTDB taxonomy): domain Bacteria; phylum Cyanobacteriota; class Vampirovibrionia; order Gastranaerophilales; family Gastranaerophilaceae; genus Scatenecus. The sequence goes on along the minus strand of CALUTA010000001.1, from coordinate 27,682 downwards.
CGGAACATCAACACCACCCATCAAAAATCTTAAACTTACCGGCTGTTGTTCGTTTTTTTGTTCTAAAAAATTGCAATGACAAAGTTTTCCGAGTTCACAATTTCCTGTCGCGTCTACAAAATACTTCGCTCCGATACATACCGATAAATCTTTATTGTCTTTTTCTAGCGTTTCGTTATATACTGATAAGATTTCTTTTGAAATTTTTACACTTTTTATCTTTCTGTTAACAATGCTTACATCTTGAATATGCGTATCAAAAAATACTTCCACAGCAGCTTTCCGCATAAGATTGTCCAGTGCAATTTTAGTAAGTTCCGGATTGAACCAGCCCTCATTATTCTCGTATGTCGCCTGACCGCCAATAGACTTTAATTCCGTAACAAGAGCCTCATAAAATTCCGTATTTATCTGATGTTCACCGCATTTCATTGCAGGAACAACAAGTGCAGAAGTAATTGTTCCGCCAAGATGAATATTTTTTTCAATAAGAAGAACTTTAAGTCCGGCAAGCCCAGCAGTGTAAGCTGTTGCGCATCCCGCTGTTCCTCCTCCGATTACTACAACGTCATATTTTTCCATTTCTCAATTATACAATTCTTGTTCAAATAAAGCAAAAATTTAAGTAATATTAAAGATGTTGGGCATTAAAATATTAAGCAAATCATTATATCTGTTAGTTATATTCAAATAAAATTAAGGGTATTTATTTTTGATTAATCTCTTTATTTTGCTTCTTATAATTTTTAATAAATGCCGAACTTGATATTTTGTCGCTTAAAGCAATCTCTTTTTTATGAGCCTCGATTATTGCCTCATTAGGAAGGTTTAAATTTTCGTCACGATAAAATATACCTGCACGTGAATTTATAAGCCCTAAATCGTATTCTGAGAGTTCATATTTTATAAGCGATTTATTTTTTACTGCAATCGTGCCCGTGAATTTGTCAATTTCCGGATTATAAATTTTTCCGACAGAGAAACCCGCATTAATCATTGCGTTTCTGACGGCAGAAGAATTTGAATAAGTTAAAATCATTCCGTTGTTATCAAGATGGTCGAAAAGCAGCTTGAAAAATTCGAGCGACCAGAGTGCAGGACATTTTGCAGGGGTAAAAGCATCAAGAAAGATAAAATTGTATATATTTTCATCTCGTTTAAGAGAAGTTCTTGCATCCTCAATGGAAGGTTCAAAAATAAAATCGTTTAATATCAGACTATTCAGTGCCTTTTTATAACGTATTGAAATATACTTATAATATATATTATGTAAGAAGGCGCCTAAAGCTTCCGGAGGTCTATAAATACCTCTTTCATATTTTATGCCCCAAAAAAGTGCCTTAATTTTGCGGTCAAAAAATGGTGAATATTTGCGGGATTTTAGAATATTTAAAAAATCAAAATCCTCAAATATTTCAGGTATTTTTTCAACAATGTTTTTTAATATTATTAAATTGACTTCAGGATTTAGTTTGTATTTGTGCGAAAAATCATTGTTTAGGAGTTTTGAAATTTTTTCGTAATTGAAATCAAGTTTATTATATTTTTTATCGCTTTTATTTCCCTGTCTGAAAAATGGTGAAAGATAAAATAAATTTTTATCAGTATCAATTGCCTTAATAAAAATTTTCTTGTTTAAGTGCGAGCATGTGGAATTTAAGCCTGAAACATTATTTGAATATATCGAGGCGTTAGTATTTTTATCAGGGGATATTTCAAGTTTATTTTTAATGATGAAATTATTATCAGAATATATCTCGTCGTTAGTAATAATTTTATAGATATCTATTGTTTCGCTATTTATTGTTTTAGAGATATTATCAGTATGTATCGAATCGATATTTTGTTTTTTATAAAATATTTTTTTTGAAAATTTTTCAAAAATTTTATTTGAAAAATTTTTATTTTTTATTTTTATATTTAAAATTTTTTTATCAATTAAAAAATTTAAAAAACTTTTCGTGTTGTATCCGATTCCGTAGCAGATATCCAGAACTTTAATTTCTGAATTGTTTGCAAAAAAGTTTTCTAAATTGGCAGGAAGTACAAATTTTTCATAAGCCTCTGAGAGTGCACCGTATGTAGAATGGTAGATATCATCCGCTTCAGGGCTAAAAAGTCCGACAGATCCGTCGTTTGTAAAATAAGGATGTAGTTCGTACATACTGCTATTATACAGGCCTTTTTCTTCAATTCAAATTCTTTAAAAAACGCAATATTTCAGCTTCAAATTGATGAAAAAAATCTCTTTGTGGTATCATATACATAGTAAATTAAAAGAGGAAATATGAAAGTAAGCGTAAAAGTACCGGCAACAACGGCAAATCTTGGTCCAGGCTTTGATTGTATGGGAATGGCTCTGCCTATTTACAACACAATTACAATTGAAGAAACAGTTCTTCCGGGCACCGGTGTTGAGATTAATGTAATAGCAGATGATGATAAAACCGATGAATTATCCTTAGAACACATCCCAATGGATGAAAACAGTATTATATATAAAGCGGTTGAGCTTTTATACAATTCTATCGGGCAAACTCCAAGCGAATTGAAGATTACTGTTCATTCGCAAATTCCAATTGCAAGAGGTTTGGGCAGCAGTGCATCTGTAATTGTAGGCGGGCTTCTGGCTGCAAATGAACTTTTGGGCAGGCCTGCGGATGAAGCGGCGTTGTTATCAATTGCAACAGAAGTTGAGGGGCATCCGGATAATGTTACGCCCGCTATTGTAGGTGGCTTGGTGTTAACATCAAGCGAAGAAGACGGAAGCATTATATATAGAAAACTTGATTGGCCGAAAGAATGGACTATAACAGTTTGTGTGCCGGAGTATGAACTTGCAACTGATATATCACGGTCGGTTCTGCCCAAGGAAGTCCCCATGGCCGATGCTGTGTTTAATGCAAAGCGATTGGGTATGTTTGTTCACGCAATTCATACAAGAGATTCTGCACTTATGAAGCTTGCTTTGAAAGATAAGCTGCACCAGCCTTATAGAATGAAGCTTGTTCCGGGGCTTGAAAAAATTATTGAGAATTTAAAGCATGAAGATAATGTTTTAGGCTGTGTCTTGAGTGGTGCAGGGCCTTCAATTCTTGTAATCAGTGAAAAAAATAACCTTGACAAAATTCAATCAATTGTAAGGGAAACCTGGGCGGATTTGAATGTTAAAGCTGATATTTACACACTTCCTGTCGAAGAAAAGGGCGCTGAAATAATAAAAATTGATTAAGTCTAAACGGTGATGTATCTGCATCAAAAATCTGTAATACTGACAATATGATGTGGATAAGCGTTTCAAATGACTGTATAGGATGCGGTACATGTGTGCAGCTAAGCCCTGAAGTATTCGAAATTTATAAAAATTCATCAATACCGAATCAAGCAAAGATATCAGGTCATGAAGAACAGTGTCTTGATGCGGCAATAAATTGTCCGGTGGGTGCAATTAGTATTGACGAATGGTAGAAATATATGCATTAAAAAAGCCCCCTTGCAATTGCAAGGGGGCTAAATTTTTATTATTGACCGCCCGTATACTGGGGAACGAAGTCTTGCTGAGAAGATTTTTCCATATTCTGTGCGGCTTCTTCCTGACCTTTGAGCAAGTTCAACCTTGATTCAATGTTTGCTTTTCTTACCGCAAGGTTCTCTTCTAAAGCTTTTAACGGCTCAAGCTGTGCCTCTTTAACCATTTCAAAATAGTTTGCCCAGACAGATTGTGCGTTTGCATATCTGTAATTTGCTTCCTGTTGCAATACACTAAAGCTTTGAAGTTTTTGTGCATCTACACCTGTCAAACTTGCAGGGTTGCTGGGATCAAATCCAGCAAAATTTGCCCCTCCAAAAACCGACTGCATAGTCTGCTGCCTCAACATCATATCACCGTTTCTTTGTTGAGCCGTGAGCATCTTTTCGGCTTGACCAATCTGTTTGGTCACCCGGTTCATCTGCGACATAATGGAGGTCAACTCATGCTGGAGCTGAATCCGCATTCGCGCTGTTGTCATTTTTAAGTATGCGCCGGTTAGGAAACCCATCTTGAACCTCTATTCTTTTAGTCCTCGTTAAATATATAAAGTATATATTTTGTTCTGAATTTACTTTTTTGCCTGCTTTTTTTACAAAAATTTACAAATATTTACATTTATCTTTTTTCTAAACTGATAATTTGTTTCATTCTGTAACGGAATTGCAAAAAAATCCTTTTGCTGTTAAACTTATCAGGTATTTTAGTTTGCTTGAAAGGTATTAAATTTATATGATATCAGCGCGTTTTTTTTCCGTTAAAAATATAGCTTTTATTGCTGGGATAGTAATTTTGCTGCTAATTCTGCCCAAAATAACAGGAATTGTAATGTTGTTTTTTGCAGCATATGTAATCGCCTGTGCTATGGATCCTTTTGTTGAAAAATTGCAGACAAAATTAAAAAATAATCGTACGCTTGCTGCTGTGATTACTGTTTTTGGCGGCCTGCTGGCCTTATTTGCATTGTTTGCTCCGATTATTGCAATTGCTTATAAGGAAATAAAAACGTTTATTCAGGTATTCCCTGACAAAATAATTGATGCAGCAAATTATGTAACAACATTAAAAATTTACGGGCACAAGATTGCGGATCTTGTTAATTTTAGTTCTATTCTGGATACAAATCCTGATTTTGCACACAGTGTTTTTAGTCAGTCGTGGAATATAACAATAGGTGTATTTCAGTTTTTTGTTGTTACTGTCGCCATTGGTATGATTATATTTTATCTGCTTGTTGACAAAGAATACTTAATTGACAAGTTTCAAGAACTATTCCCGCAAAATCTTAAGAAACGAGCTTCGGATATATTTAATACAATAAGCAGCAAAGTCGGCGGATACGTAAGGGCACAGGTTCTTTCCATGATTGCAATAGGTTTGTTGCAGATGCTGGTACTTATTATTCTTGGTGTTGACTACCCGCTTCTTCTCGGGTTAATTACAGGTTTAATGGACATTGTTCCTGTTTTAGGGCCTACAATTGCGCTTGTTATAATTCTTTTGGTTGCATATCCGGTAGGAATTGTCAAGTTGATTTTGCTACTTGTCACTTTTTTCCTTATCCAACAGGCTTCAAATATTGTTGTAAGACCGCTTTTGTTCGGAAAGTTTATGAAACTTCACCCGTTAACAATATTTCTGGCATTATTTGTCTGCGAACAATTTTTAGGATTTCTTGGAGTACTACTTTCGCCTGCCATTGCTTCAACCATATGCGTTTTAATTGATGAACTTTATATAAAACCGATTAACGAAAAATCAGACCCGAATCCGGAGGCAAATGAGTAATTCTGATATATATCTTTATAAAAGAAATATCTCAAAAAATGCGGACTATACGGTATGGCTGGCATTTCCCGGGGTGAAATCTTTTGCTCTGTCGTCTTTGGGGTATCTGTGGATGTTTAAGGATATTGACCGGCTTGATGATGTTAATATAGAAATGCTCTGCACTGACACAAAAACTACAAAATACAGGATTGAAAACGTTAATTTAATCGGATTTTCTTTTACCTTTGATACTGATTTTATTAGTATTTTTTCAACACTGGAAAGATTTGCAATTCCGCTGAAGTCCTCTGAAAGAGATGCAGATTGCCCTCTTATATTTGCCGGAGGTCCGGTGGTAAGCGCTAATCCTATTCCATACAAAGACTTTTTCGATTTTATAATTATCGGAGATGGCGAAGATATTAATCTGAAGGTCGTAGAAGTTTGTAAATCATCCAAAGGAGAACCTAAAAATAAAATTCTTGAAAAACTTGCAGAGCTTGAGGGTATTTATGTACCTTCTCTGCGGCAAGAGAAGGTTAAAAAGCTTACAAAACGTCTGGAAAGCTGTGTATATACTCCGATAATAAGCCCGGATGCCTTTTTCAGCAATACTTTTATTATTGAAATGGCACGTGGATGCGCTAACAGATGCGGTTTTTGCCTTGCATCTTATATGAACTTACCTTTAAGATGCGCTCCTTATGAGGATATTCTTAGATATATTGATTTAGGATTGAAATATACGCATAAAATCGCGCTTTTGGGTGCACAAATTAGCGCACATCCCCAATTTACGGAGATTTTCAAGTTTATAGACAATAAAATAAAGTCAGGTAAAAAAATAGAAATGAGCGTATCATCTTTGCGGGTTGATGCTGTTAAGCCTGAAATAGTTAAAACTCTTGTTGATGCCGGCCAAAAGAATATAACCCTTGCAATAGAAGCTGGAAGCGACCGTTTACGAAAAGTTATAAACAAAAATTTACCTGAAGAAAAGATATTTGAAGCAGTAAATATTTCTGCAAATGCCGGTTTAAAAGGGCTTAAATTCTATGGTATGATAGGCCTTCCGACAGAAACAGACGAAGACATCAATGCTCTTGTTTCTCTTGCTCAAAAAATTAAAAAGAATTATAAGAGTTTTGATATTAGTTTTGGTTTTTCCAGTTTTGTACCCAAGCCTAACACGCCATTTCAGTGGATAGGCCGTGAAGCAACAAAGCCGCTTGAACAAAAGGTTCAATACCTGAAAAAAGAAATGCATAAAATTGGAGTTCAGACCACGGTTTCAAGTATAAAGTGGGACTACTGGCAAGCTGTTCTTTCCCGAGGCGGAGAAGGATTTACTGACTTTTTAATTGATGTTTACAAAAACGGCGGAAAACTCGGCGATTTCAAAAAATCAGCAAAACAACATAAAATCAATTCTGACTATTATGCACTCGAAACATTTGATTTTGGCGCAAATCTGCCCTGGGATTTCATTGATGTTAAACCGGGAAAAGAATTTTTAAAAAACGAGTGCACAAGATTATTAGAAGCTTGAAAAGATTATAGCGGAGTATAATCTGAATAAATCAAACTTTTCCAGCTTTCAAAGTAGCTTATCTGTGTTGCGCTGCCTGTTTTAATGTATATGTTAGGCATAGAAGCAGGCGGAACATTTATGGCATCACATATAGCAGCCTTAATTACATCCGGATGTGTTACTATAATGACTCGATTTTGAAAATTTTCTTCAACTATTCTATTTATAATGATGCTTGTTCGTTTTACAAAATCGCACACTGACTCAGCATCATCAGGGGTGGCAACTGACGGATCAGTCATCAGTCTTTTAAATTCTTCAGGATATTTTTGTTCTATCTGTTCATATGTAAGGCCGTTAAAGCTTCCGCATTTTCTGGGAGTCAATTCTTCAATAATTTCATAGTTCTTTTTGTATAGTTTTGCAATAACTTCAGCTGTTTGCAGTGTTCTTGTTGCCGGTGAAGAATAAATTTTGTCGTTTTTAATAGCTCTGAGCCTTAAATATTCGGTAATTTTTTCAACCTCAGTCTGCCCTGCATCATTCAGCTGCGGGTAATTAAGAACATCTGAAAAGCGTCCTTCTTCTGAATATATTGTTGCCCCGTGGCTTATAAAAGTTATTTTACATTTTCTGCTAAAGTACATAGTTATATCCTCAATTATGTTTTTATACTTTGCAATTATATCATATAATCTGATTTTTTTGTAGTATTATGTAGAAAACAAGGAGGAAATATCATGAGAGGAAAAGCCTTTAAATTCGGCGATAACATATCAACTGACCACATTGCACCGGGTAGATTGTTTCATTTACGTTCTAATTTGGAAGAATTTGCAAAGCATGTTCTTGAAGATGCTGACGAAACATTTGCTTCAAGAATGCGCAAAGGTGATTTTGTTGTTGCAGGAAACAACTTTGGGCTGGGGTCCTCTAGAGAACACGCCCCGCAAATTATTAAAATTGCAGGCGTCGGGGCGGTTATAGCAAAGTCTTTTGCAAGAATTTTTTACCGCAATGCCATAAATATCGGGCTTTTAGCTATTGAATGCGATACTGATGCAATTGATGCCGGAGATGAACTGGATGTTGATATAGAAAAAGGCATAATTACAAACCTTACAAACGGTGCTGTTATACAGATTGAACCAATTCCGCCAGTAATGCGTAAAATGCTTGCCGATGGCGGACTTGTTGAACATATTAAAAAATATGGTGATTTTAAATTAAACGATTAATCTTACCAGAGTTTGTAATCATCAAGCAGTTTTTTAGCTTTATTAATATCTCTTGTATCAAGAATAACGTATTCGTGTGTTTTGTTATTTATAATACAAAATGTTTTGGCGCAATCCTTATAAAATTGTTCAACTGCTATAATTTCATTCTTTTGCTTTTCCATTTTTCTTATATAAAATTTTGAGTCCTCTTTTTTAGGGACATAAGTTGCAGCTTTGTTGGCTCTTAGAAGATTTTTTTTGTATACTTTAACTCCGCTGCTTGTTGAATACTGGTTTTTATAGTTACCGTCAAACCTAACTTTTTTTAAATACTTGTCAATCTCCTTGTGAAAGGACTCACTGTCCGCAGGAGAATGTGAACCGGCTTTATAATTGTACAAAACTGATTTTTTGTTCTCATTAATAAACAGATAATAAAAAAAGTCATGTTTTTTAGATGATTTAAGAACAATTTCAGGAATTGGTCTTGGAAGATAATCAGGAATATACTCTATAATTTTATGATTAACAGGATCGACCCTTCTTGTGTGCACAGTCGGTGCAAGTTTATCTCCTGTGTCATAATCGCTTTTCATAAAAAATATCGAATAGACTAAAAATGCAAAAAGCAATCCTATTATAGACAAATATATCTTAATTTTCATCAAAATTCTCCTATTTAATATCATAGATTATATCGTATTAGGAAAAAATTTTCAATAACATTAAGCAAAACTTGAATTTTACTTGACACCTGTGCATATTTGAATTTTAATAAAAAAAGACACAGTCGAATTTTCGTGCTGGAATAACCGGCTTGTCAGGCAAAAATAGGACGTAGGGATTTAAAATAAAATCCGGCAGTCCAGTCATACCGGAATGCGTAAGGGTTTCAGGATATGGTTTTGCCGAAATGATGTAATTTAACAAAAGGAGAAACTAATGCCTACAATTAACCAGCTTGTACGTCGTGAACGTAAAAAGCTTACAGACAAAACAAAATCTCCTGCTTTGATGGATTGCCCTCAAAGACGTGGAGTTTGCACAAGGGTTTACACAACAACCCCTAAAAAACCGAACTCAGCTTTAAGAAAAGTTGCAAGGGTTCGTTTGACAAACGGATTTGAAGTTACTTCATATATCCCCGGTATCGGGCACAACCTTCAGGAACACAGTGTTGTTCTTATCAGAGGCGGCAGGGTTAAAGACCTTCCGGGTGTACGTTATCACATTGTAAGAGGTACTCTTGATACTGCAGGTGTTGCAAACAGAACTCAGAGCAGATCTAAATACGGTGCCAAAAAGAATGCTAAAGGAGGTAAGAAGTAATGTCTAGACGTTCTAAACCTGCAAAACGTGTTCCGTTAGCAGATCCGGTATATAACAGTGTTGACGTTTCCAAATTCATCAACAGAATTATGAGACGCGGTAAAAAATCATTGGCTGAAAAAATCTTCTATCAGACAATGGAAAGAATTAAAGAAAGAACAAATCAGGATCCTATGGAAGTTTTCCAGAAAGGTCTTTCAAATGCTACTCCGTTGTTGGAAGTTAAAGCAAGACGTATCGGCGGTTCAACTTATCAGGTGCCGATTGAAGTTAAAGCAGACAGAGGTTTTGCTCTTTCTTCAAGCTGGATTATTGATTTCGCTAAAAAACGAGGCGGCAAATCTTTCATTGACAAATTAACTAATGAAATTATTGATGCTTCAAACGGCACAGGTGCAGCTTGCAAAAAACGTGAAGATACCCATAAAATGGCTGAAGCTAACAAGGCTTTTGCTCATTACAGATATTAATTCTTGATTAATATAATAAAAAATCCCGTCATATGGCGGGATTTTTTGTTTTTATAATGTTTTATAAATTTTAGCAAGATCGTTTTGCGGATTGGTAGTTGGTGTTATACCGTATAAATTTTTAAGTGTTCCTTGAATATTAGGATTAATTATGTAAGACGGGCACTGGGATAAGAAAATTTGTTTTGCGCCTGCATTATACATGTTAACCATGTTTGAAATAGCCCCCGGATCACATTTGGTGAGAAAAAATGCCAGCCTTTCCGAAGCAATATCTATTTTTTGGAATATCTTCAGCATAATACCATAGACAGCAGGAAGGTTATTAACCAGATTTATATGTAATTCGTTTTCTCTGTCACTGCTGTGGTGCGAAAATGTTATCACATAGGTATTCGGCTCAAGGAGTTTGTGTAATTTCCTAAAATATTCATCCTGAATTCCTGAAAAATCTGACATCCCGATAATTATAAGGTTATGGATTTCCTGATTGTTAAAACGAGTGCAGATATTGTCCAATTTTTCGCCAAGTTCTTTTTCCACGTAGCCGACTGTGACAGGTGCAACTTCGCGCCCCTTGGTAAAACCTTTAGAACTTAAAGCCGCTTCTATCAGGGGGGTAAAATCATTGTTTTTAATCTGCAAAACTCCCTTAGGCGGAATTTCTTCGGCAGAGAACAATTTTCCTCTGTAAAGATAGTCAACATTAGGAAAAGTATTTTTTGTAAGAAGAATTGCCCCCGGAAATGTTGCAAAATCTACTATGCAGTTGCTGTAGCAGCTTCCGAAATGACCCTTCAAGTGCGGAAATTGTCGGAACTTTTCAAAGGCATGTGCTATCATAAGGTCAGAATGAGTATAGATGTCTATTCCTGTGTTTTCTGTGATTTTTAGTATGTCATAAAGATTCTGTAGATTAGAGCCTGAGACAAGTATTGCTTTGCCCTGCGCAGATGAAAGTGATACTACAGTTTTGATTATTGGTCCGAATTTTGCACTTTGTGCTTCCGCAAGAAGGGTTACAAGCTTTATATCATCCTGTGTCAGTTTATTTGTAATGCTTTTTAGCTTTACGGAGGATATGCGTCTGTAATTCAGATAATTTAGAGCTCTCAGAATATCTTTATAAGCAGAGTCATCGAATTTGTTAAATTCTTTAAGCTTAAGTAAATTTGTGCAAAGACTTTTCACTGCAATTATTAGAATATCCTGAAGATTTTTTTGTTGAAGAGATATTTTTTTATACTTTTCAAGAAAGACTTTTTCGCCGGATTTTATGATTTCATTCAATGTCATTTCAGGATTTAGTTTGAAAGAAAGTCTGATATCATTGCATTTTATATTATTTTCGGTACAGAAATTCAGATACTCTTTTCTTGCATACAGGAGTTTTGAATATATCCTGCTTACGATTTCAAGAAGCTGGTCGTGAGTATATTCGGAAGTTGATATAAGCGTTATAATGCTGTCAATAAGAGTTTCTTTATTTTCAAAATAAGAAATATTATGCTCCTCATGCACCAGCTCGTAAAAAGCAAGCTGATGAGTAAACAGCAGAATCACTTCCTGTATGGCTCTGATTTCCGGCGAAACAGCACAGCTGCCTCTTGCAACACATTCATTATAATCATTTCCTGTTAATTTAGGCTTATTAAAAAACATATTACACCTGTTCTCTGTTTTTAAAATATTCTATAATGTCATCAGACTCGTACATTTTTAAGTCTTTTTCTTTGTCATAAAGAAAAGGCACTTGTGATTTTCCGCCGATTTTTTGAAGATTATCGTAATTTTCAGGCTCTGATACGTCTAATTTTTTGTATGGTATGTTGTTTTCATCAAGAAATTCCATAACTTTTTTGCAGTATGGACAAGAGTCAAGTATGTATAAATCTGGCATTTTGCTCTCCTTATTCATTAATAATCTATAATAGGAAACAAAAATTTATATTCATCAAATGTTCTATCTAATTGCATATATATAATTTTGTTATAAAATAGAAATTATGGAGAGAAAGAATATACTTGTTGTTTTCGGAACCAGACCGGAGGTTATAAAACTTGCACCGGTTATTTTGAAGTTGAAACAGTATCCGGAACTTTATAACGTAATTGTTTGCAACACCGAACAGCAAAAGGAGCTTTCTAATCAAACACTTTCTTATTTCAATTTAAAAGCTGATATAAACCTGGATTGCATGAAGCCAAATCAGTCGCTTCTTGAGGTGCAGACAAGAATTTTAACGGCGTTAAACGGAGTTTTTGCCTCAAATAAGATTGACGCAACTATTGTTCAGGGCGATACCATGACCGTGTTATGCGCTGCGCTAGCAAGCTTTTATAATAAAATCCCTGTTTTTCATGTTGAAGCCGGCTTAAGATCATATGATATATATGAACCCTTTCCGGAAGAGGTTATGCGCCAGATGACTTCACGTGTAACGGAGCTTAATTTTGCGCCGACTGAAAAGAATAAACAGGCGCTTTTGAAAGAAAATATTTCTGAAGACAAGATTTTTGTGACGGGAAACACGGTTATTGATGCGCTTTTCTGTCTTTCTGATGAAACATTATCAAAGAGCAAAGAGTTTTTTACAGAAAAAGGCATTGATATAAATGACAAACTTGTTCTTTTAACAGCTCACAGGCGGGAAAATCATGGAGAAAGAATTGACAGAATTCTTGATGCTGTTGAATATCTTGTAAAAAAGTATTCAGATCACACGTTTATAATTCCTGTGCATCCTAACCCGAATGTTAAAGACAAGATACACGGCAGACTTGCAGGATATTCAAACGTAAAATTACTTTCACCGCTTGATTATCCAAATCTTGTGTATTTGATGAAAAATGCAAAACTTATTCTGACGGATTCCGGCGGAATACAGGAGGAAGCACCTTCATTCGGCTGTCCGACCCTTGTTATGCGCTATGAAACAGAGCGTCAGGAAGGTATTGATGCTGGTGTTTCAGTACTTGTCGGGGCTGATTATGACAAAATAATATCTTGCAGTGAAAATATTCTTTCCAGAGACTTTGTGTCTACAAGATTGAAAGCTGTAAATCCTTATGGCGACGGCAAAGCTTCCGAAAAAATCGAAAAGATTATCAGAAGCTACTTTGCATTATAAAAATTATTATTTTTATTTCATTGACATTTTCTGTAAAGATCTCAACGTTGCTGCTTTTTGTGTAATATTAGCTATTCTTGCTTTAGCCAGTCGTTCTTTGATCTTGTTATCAATTTTGGCTGATGTAATAATATCTGATTTATATTCCTTGTAAAATTTGATTTCCCGCTCGGTAAGATCGTTTTTAAATGTTTCTTTAGCGTCGTTTTCAACGGATTTTTTGAAACTTCCTGCTGCTAAACAAATAACAAGAAAAGCAGCCGCAATCCAACCTATTTGATTTTTGCTGATGCCGTCGCTGACAACAACAGGCGGAGCCGCAGGTGTATCGAAAATTATATCTGCCTTTTCCGCTTCAGGTGCTTGAATATAAATATTTACACCATTATTTGATGTGTTTTCAACTACTACATTGTCAATTGCATTCGTGTTTACATACTTGGTGTCAAGATTAAGAGATGTGGAAATGTTTTTTAACTCCAGAAGCAATGTTCCGTCTTCTTGAACCGTCTTTTTAACATTGGCAACTCTGTCCGAACGTAAAATAATATGATATGTTCCAGATGTAGTGCCTTCAATTATAACTGAATTCAGGCTGTTATCAGATGCGTAAGCAGCTGAAGTAATTAAAGTGACTAATAATACAATATTAATTAACAGTTTTTTCATATTCCCTCAATAATTTCCAAATCTGTTTTTACATTTTAAGAATAATGCTTTTAATGTCAAATGACATCAACCATCAGGCGGGATTATATCAATCAGTGGATTTATATTAAAGGGTAAGTTATTGTAAACAAATGTTACAAAAAACATCCATGCTGAAAAAACTTAAATTTAAAATTTTTTATATAAGTACCACGAGGCTTAAAGGAGTATAAAATGACAAACAACATTTTTGCACGCACTTCACAACAACAAGCAACAGCACCTGCTATCAAAGCAAAACAGAATGAAACAGCAGAAACTGCAGGTTCATTAGCATTAAAGTCTGAAAAAAGTTATCTTGCAATGAATTCATATGACACAATAATTTTTAATACACCACATACAGTAAATGTAGATTATTCAAACTATGCAAGCAGTGAATTCAGCACAGCATCCCAATCAGGATTTTTGAGCAGTTTTGCAAACGCAGTTGCCGTTATCGGAACTGATTGTTCAGGCGGATTTGCCGGAGCAAGTGCAGGCGGCGGCGCTGTAAGTTCAGGTTCCTGCGGCGGAGGCGGTGGCTTTACCTCATTTGTATAAGAAGTAGAGAGAAGAAAAAAGGTTTTATAATCAGAGAAAAATAAAGAAAAATAATTTAAGACGACGATTTCAAGTCGTCTTTTTTATTGTAATTTTGATTTATGGAAAAGAAGTATTACGTTTATATTCTTGAAACGGTAGATAAAACACTTTATTGCGGCTTTACGGATGATGTAGAAAAAAGATTTGAGGCGCACAAAAACGGTGAAGGCGCAAAATACACCCGCTCGCATAAACCGCTTAAAATCGTCTATACACGGCAGTTTGACACAAAATCTGATGCAATGAAGGAGGAATATCGTATTAAAAAGCTTTCCAGATTAGATAAATTAAAATTGATTAACAATACTTGAAACAACTATTGCGAAGGCGTTGCCCCCGTATTTGACTGGTCAGGCTGCTGATTGTTCAATTTTTGTTGTTCTTTCTTAAGCTTTTTCTGCTCCTTTGCAAGCTGGCGAGCCTTAGCCTTTGCTTCTTTTTCAAGCCGTTCCTGCTTTGCTTTTTCAAGAGCTTCATCAATTTTTTCTACTGCATCATTAGTTGAAGTTGAACCTTCTATTTTTTCTTTTATTTTGTCGTTTTGAAGTTCTATCTTTAACTCTTTGTCTAATTCTTTGACTTTTTGCTTATACTCATCTTCTATGGCTTTAATTTGTGCTTTTTCTTCCTTTTCCTTAGCCTTTGCTTCTTGTTTTTCAACATATTTCTGATGTTTTTCTTCCTTTTCAAGAATATACGGGGGGACAACACCGGAACGTATCATTTTAACACCGTTCATGCTGATTTGAACTTTATTTTTCGGGTCAAGGGAAAGGAGTAGTGCTCGTTCGCCCTTAGAATCAATGCTCCAGTTTCCTAAAAAGACAGGTACGGAGCCTGTGTAGGCAAAAGCAGACACAACAATTCTGTCTGGATTTTGGACTTCAAAACCAAGAGGATAAATATCCCATCTCACATCATTCAGATTTAGATATTTATATTCCTGCCAGTAGTAGACAATAGCATCACGTATCTCATTAAGCTTATAAGAACTGTGAGATACAAAATCATAGACAATGGCATTTGTCTGCCAGATGCCATCATCATTGCTTCCTATTTTTTCCTTTACAAGAAGTTTTGTTCCGTCAATATTAAAGTCTACTGGTGTAAGAGTTCTGTAGATCCCGTATTCTTCCGTAACTTTTCCGGTTGATAGAATAGGATCAGGCAGTCTGTGCATTACATTTGCTTTTTTTATCCTTGCAAGCGCATTTCCTTTTTGCTCCAGCGGAATTACAAAAAGGTCGCAGGCAACAACGTTTTCTTTGTAGTAATAATAAACAGAAGGATACACGAGAATCGAGTAGTCCGGCGAAACAATTCCCTGTGCATTCTGCTGTCTGCGTTTTTTAAAGTCGCCTGTTAGAGAAATTTCAGGGCTGCCAGGCGGGTTGTTGTAGCGTGTAAGTTCATAATCATAAACCGGAACATACTTCATATCAGAAGGCTTTTCAGGCTTAGGAATCGGAATTTCTTCAAGAGTCTTGTCTTTCGGGGCTGAAAGCATTTCATACTCTTCGACTGTCATAAAAGGATTTTGATGAATATTGAGTTTTTTTCTTCCGTATTCTTCTTTCAAATCCTCTTTTTTCACTTTATTAAGATATTTGGCCTGTTCTTCAGTTGAGTTTCCGTCAGATGAATTCCACGGCATTGACAAATCAATGTCAGAAAGTGAAAAAGCATTTGCAGATACAGAACACATTAATAAACTAAAAATCAAAAACGATTTTTTCAGCATTTTTAAACAAGTCCTTCTTTCATTGCAGTTGCAATTGCTTTGGCACGTGAGCCAACATACAATTTTTGAAGAATGCTGTGAACGTGCGTTTTGGTCGTTGAAATAGTGATTACAAGTTTATCAGCAATCTGCGGGTTTGTCAGACCGTCCACAATCAGAGCAAGAACTTCCATTTCTCTTTCAGTCAGCCCGTATAAATTTTTACCGAGTTTATAATTAATTTCACCGCGTCTTTGCTGTGTTTGAGTATTTCTTCTGACATTAGTCAGCACAACTTTAGCAATTGCAGGATCAAGCCAACCGGCGCCTTCGCTGACAGCAAGAACCGCAGAAACCGTCTGCTCTGATGTTGCACCTTTCGTAATATATCCGTCGGCTCCAGCCTGAAATGAATCAAATATATCATCTTCATCTTCACGGGAAGTGTACATCAAAACTTTTATTCGGGAATTCGCAAGTTTAATTTTTTTTGTAGCTTCAATCCCGTCAATAGTCGGAAGCCCTATGTCCATAATAACTACATCGGGAACAAGACTCAGTGCTTTATCGACACCTTCCTGTCCGTCCGAGGCCGTATCAGCAATTTCAATGTTGGGATTCTTGCTTAAGATTACAGAAAGCCCCATTCTTGCCATATCGTGATCTTCCACAATCAAAACCCTAACCATTTACAACCTGTCTTTCTTCATTTGATTTTACAACGTCAGTCAGAAGGAAAGTAAATTCACTTCCCTTGTTAATTTTGCTTTCCACCCAGATTTTGCCTCCATGAGCCTCTATAATCTGGCGGGAGAGATACAACCCGAGTCCTGTGCCGGTAGATCGTTTGCGGCTTGTACCCTGAGAAAATCTCGTGAACAATTGCGGAATGTCATTTTTGGGAATTCCGTTTCCGTTGTCTTCTACCGAGAAAATTAAATCACCGGACTGTGCTTTTAAAATAACCTTGATATGACCCTCTTTATTAGTATAATTGACCGCATTTCCGCACAAATTTGTGATTACACGCTTCAACTCGCCTTTATCTGCGTAAATTTCAAGTTTGTCATCAAAATTACATTCAAACTCAAGGTCAATATTTTTGTTTTTAGCAAGAGGCATAAGTTCTTCAATACACTGTTCAACAAGCGTTTTCGGTGCAAAAACAGTCTTGCAGAGTTCCAGTCGTCCGCTGTCAAAGCGATAAACCTCAAGTAATGCATTTACAAGTCCTAACAAATCCTCGTTACTCTGAAGCATTGTTGAAAGCAAAACCTTCTGTTTGTCATCCAGTTCGCCAAGAGAGCCGTCCAGAAAGAATTTAAGAGTTTGAATTGCCGCAAGAAGCGGTGTTCTCAAATCATGCGTAAGTGTTGCAATAAAATCATCTCTGAGTCTTTCTGTTTCTTTCTGAGAAGTTACATCTCTTATTACTCCGACGTATTTTTCAGGCAAAGTCTGGTCTTCATCTTTGATAGCAGCCAGATTAATTTCAACAGGAGTGTGAGCCCCGCTGAGAGAATTTGCAATATGACAATCTTTTAGAAGAATTTCCGAGTTGTCAGCACTAAGTCCGAACAGTCCGCTGCTGTCAGAAATCATATCCTGTTTGCAGCCTTTGACAATCTGAGTAAAGGTACGATTCAAAATAGCAGTTGTGTCCAGCCCTGTCATATTTTCACAGGCCGGATTAATCTGTTCAATTCTACCGTCTTTATCTAGAATTATTATTCCATCAGCGCAGTGATTGATTATTCCGCTCAGTTTCTGGTTCGCCTGCGAAAGTTCATGAGTGCGCTCCGCAACAAGTCTTTCAAGGTCATTTGAGTAAATTTCAAGCTGTTTTTTTGCATCTTCAAGTTCGGCTATTTTTTCTCTTAAATCACTCAATAAGTGGCTTCTTTCAACCCCGTTTCTGATATTCATCAACAAATCGTCATTGTCCCAGGGTTTTTCGATGTATTTGTAAAGCCCGATTTCGTTTATTGCTCTGATTGCATTTTCTTTATCAGCATAGCCGGTTAAAAGAATCATACTGGTTTCAGGGTAAAGTTTTTTTGCTTCCCGCAAAAATTCAAGCCCGTTCATCTCAGGCATCAAAAAATCTGATATAATTAAATCAGGTGCCTCTTTTTGCATATAATCAAGAGCTTCTTTAGGCGAATTAAAGAAAGCGCCTCCCTTAATTCCTTCGACCGCAAAAAGCGTCCGGAATGCCGAGGTAACCATTTTTTCATCATCAACTACTATTATTCTGGCATTTTCCATAACATTTATATAATAAAATATTTTAAGGTTTCGGACAAATTAGTTACAAATTCGCAATAATTAAATTTCAGCCAGTATTTCTACTTTCATTTCGACTGCAGGCAAAAGTTCGGAGTACGACATAATTTTAATATTGTCAATATATTCAGAAAGCAAGTCGAACAATGGTTTACGAATTTTGGGGGTAACAAGAAGTACTGCATCTTTTTTATGCGTATTCAAGCCAGATATAGTTTTGTTGACATCCATAATTAACTGTTCAATCTGATCCGGCTGAAGTTTGATTATTGTGCCGAATTCTGTATATTGTACCGCTTCTGCAAGTATTTTTTCAAGTCCACTGTTTAGTGTTAGGGCATATAAAATCATACCGTTGTCCGTTTTTACGGAATACTTATCACATATTTGTGCGGACATTGCCGCTCTAAGACTTTCAACAAGAACGTGAGGCTGAGTATTAAATCTTGCATAATCACAAAGTCTTTCAAATATAAGAATAGTATCCTTAACAGAAATTTCTTCTCTTATCAAAGATACAAGTATCCTGCGTAAATCAACTGCGGATATTCTTGATGGAATCAGGTCATTTACAAGGGTCGGATCCTGCGAACTTACAATTTCCATAAGTTTTATAACATCAGTTCTTGTCAATATATCCTTTACGTTTTTAATACAGCATTCTTTTAAGTGTTGCCGAAGAAGTGTTGAAATTTCATCATTTTTAGTATTTTTGCCTGCAAAAAAATTATCTCTCATAACCCCGCGGACATAAATACGGAATTCATCAGGCCTTAAGTCCTTATCATCCAGACATCTGACCTTCGGTATAATATAACCGAGCTCTTCGGTAAATTCTTTCCTTACTTCGGAAATCAAAGGCAGCAAAATGTTATCGAACTCAGGCGCAGCATAATTCAACAAACCGGTGCCTAATCTGATAGATAAAATATCTACCCCAAGGCGCTCATACATTTCGTTCGGGCTGTTTAATTCCACAGAATTCTGCTCCTGCCCGTTGCATTCGGATAATTTTAGTTTCTGCTCAATTCTGTCAAATAGGTCGGCTTCTATGATTATGTCAAATATATAAACCCACATACACAAAAACACTGCCATTAATGCAGCCCATAAATCTTCTTTTGACATGGGTATTAAGCCGAGACAGATTAAAGGTAAAAATAAAATCGCAACAATAAACACGAAGAGCAATAAAACTCTGCAAGGGTTGTTTTTAAGATATTTTTTAATTTTTGCAAATTCTGATAACTTTACCGGTGAATATATAAATTTATCTGTTTTTAAATTTTTCTCTTGCGTATCTTTATCTGGCTCTTCATCTTGATTTTGCTTATCTGAATAAAATGACTGTGAAAGCGCAAGGATATAAGTCTCTTTATCTATCCCTCTGTCAGAATATATCTGCGCAAGTGTCTCTCCGTAAATATTTTGAACAATTTCTTCCAGTTTATTAAGCCTGTCTGGATTTTCTAAACTTTCCTCAGTCAGAGGTTCAAGCTTGTTTTCGTCAAGTAAGTAATCGTAAATTCCTGAGTTTATTTTATTAATAATCGTATCAAAGAAACAATCAGGCACATGACCGTTAATAATATCAGCTAATTTACAAACTGTCCATTCCCCAATTGTCCTTGTGATTATTTCGCATGCTTCGGGCGAAACCTCCGGATTTTCATAAACAGCCTTTGCTGCAGACAATACACTGTTATATATATATTTTCTGATAAGTTTTTCACAATACTCGTCCAAACCTACTACTGCACCGGCGAGTTTAAATCTTAATGTATTTACGTAATCTTTATATCTAAAATCCCTGCTCATTTTATTTCCAGAATTATACTGAAAGTATTATATACTTTTTATAACTGGATCTCAAAATTGTAAAGATTAATACAAAGAGCAGGAAAGTTTATACTTTCCTGCCTGTAACAATTTAAAGCGCTTTATATTTAATTTTTTAAGTTATGATTCGTAAGAGTGATATTTGTATTCTCTTGAGGCAAGTTCTTTGTCAAGATGATAAAGTGCCGCCTTTTCACCGCCAAACAGCTTTATCTTTTTTATAACGTCATCAACATTAGCCTCTTCTTCAACCTGTTCTTTAATGTACCAGTTGATGAAATATCTTGTTGCAAGATCACATTCTTCATCGGTCATATTGGCAACACAGTTTATACTGTCAGTCACGTATTTTTCGTGAGAGTATATTTTCTCAAACACTTCAAGCGTGTCACCAAAAGAGGTTTCAGGCATGTCAATCTGGCGCAGATTAACCTTTCCCTGCCGTTCAATGATATAATCAAACAGAATCATTCCGTGATCTACCTCCTCGCGTGCCTGAACTCTCGTCCAGTTAGAAAAACCTTTAAGACCGATTTCATCAAAATATGCAGACATAGCAAGATACAAATAAGCTGAATAAAATTCTTTGTTAATCTGCTCGTTAAGTATGTTTTGAATTTTTTCACTAATCACTTTTGCCCTCCCATAACCCGTGAATATTACAAAGCTCTAATGCACAGGTTTTACCGTCTTTGCATTCTACAACCATTTTGGCTTCTTCTCCGGGGTGTAAATATTTAAGTTGAACATTATCTTTATCCTCAGAAATTGTTTCAATAAACATTATGTAATGGCTTTCCTCCATTGGATGAGGAGTTGAGCCGACAATAACCGTGTCATTGCCTTCATTGTCTTTTATAAAAACAGGTACATGTTTTTCGGTTTTGCCCTCTTCTTCGGTCTGTGCCTTTAAAAGACGCATAGCCTCACCACAGCAGACAAGTTCGCCAACACCCGGAAGAATTACCTGAACAAGGTTTCCGCAAATATCACATTTGTACAGTTCAAGTTTTTCCGTCATAATTTCTCCTTTCTGTGAATACAATATCTTTAAATTAATTTAAAAACATTGCACAGGCGGAGAGTATTTGGAATCACACTATATTTTATTAAGCTATTTTGCAATAAAGAGTTTTTCAGGATCACAACAAAATTCTAATTAAATAAAAAAGCCGTGCCTCTGTCTATCGAATCGGGCAAACCGGAGTATTAGAAAATATTTTCTACTTTTATAATCAAGACACCCGCAAAGGTCACCTTAGTGCTGCTATGTTTCCATCCTGACACGGTTCGGAGTTTTACGCCGCCCTGACCATAACTATCAACAAAAATATTAACTTTTACCCCGCTCACACAACCCTCACAACAGGCTCTGCACCCGGCATTAACTTCCGGTCAAGGGATTGCAATTCCCCGTGGAGCACGGCTTGTTAATATTATAATACAAACAAAATCATTTGCAAAACTTAGTATTCTACACCGACAGGAACAAATTTGCCCGCTGAATTGTAGCCGTAATGCACACGTCTTCCGCCAATCTGACGGAATGTCTGTTCGCCGTGTGGATTGTATCCATATTGAAGATGAGGCTCATTTTCCGGAGATTGAACATAATTTTTATTTGAATTTAGACCATTTGAAGAATTTATTGAGGAGGGCCGGACATACCTGTCAGCCGAATTATAATTCTGTCTTATTCGGATATCATCTGCCGAAACTGGTGTATATTTGCTGTATTTACCGCGTTCCCAAAAGTTGCTGAATTGATATGTTCCTGAACCTGAACCATAACCGTAGCCGTACCTTATGTCTACGGCATAAGCTGCAGATGACAAAAAGACCAGAATTACCACAATTGTGCTTATAAATTTCATTATATAAATCCCTTTTAAAAGAATTATAAGGCATTTCAAATGTTATTTCAACTCTAAATCGGTAATATATCTGGGGCGGCCTTTGACTTCAAGGAATATTTGTCCGATATATTCGCCGATTGAACCGAGGCAGAATAACTCAATTCCGCCGAAAAAGCAGCTCATTATAAAGTCAATCACCCAGTCATGTTGAAAATGGGAAAAGAAAATCTTATGGCACACTGCAATGCTGCCAAGAATTACAGCTACAATTGTCATCATAAAACCTAAAATTGACACTAATCTTAACGGCACAACACTGTAAGATGTAATTCCGTTAAGCGCCATCCCGCTAAGACTAAACAAATTAAACTTGGAACGCCCCGCAAATCTCGGTTTTACGTCAAAATGCACATAGGCTGTTTTTAAACCTACATCATTAAAGAATCCTCTTAAGAACAAATATCTTTCGTTGTAAAGCTCCATTATATTGAGCGCTTTACGGCTTACAAGTCTGAAGTCAGAGTGATTGACCGGAATATTTGCCCCTAAAAAATTCATTGTTTTGTAAAAGGCAAGTGCCGTAAGTTTTTTGAATAATGAATCTGTTTTGCGGTCATTCCTGATCCCGCAGACTACATCATAACCTTTTTGATATTTATCCAGAAATCTTTCAATTGCCCACTCATCCTGCTGTAAATCAGCATCAATTGAAACCGCACAGTCGCAGTCAAAACGCTGAGCTGCTTCAAGTCCTGCAAGTATTGCCTTTTGATTTCCGAAATTTTTCAAAAACCTCTGCCCTTTAAAGATCCGGTTCTGGCTGTGCAAATACTGCATAATTTTCCATGTATTATCTCTTGAGCCGTCATCAACAAAATATATAAAACTTTCCCGTCTGATTTTGTTGTGTTTAATTAGGTAATCAAGAACCTCTAGAAGTTTTTCTGCAGTGTTTTTTATGCATAATTCCTCATTGTAGCAAGGCACTATGATAGCTAATTTCGGTGTATTCATAAATAAGGTACCTGTAATTCATTTTTTATAATATAATATACAGGTAATTAGTCAAGGGATTGATATGGCTGAGAAAAAATTTATACTTAATGCTGATGATTTTGGCATGACAAATGATTTTAACAGGGCTGTGCTTTATGCATACGGAAGAGGACTGCTTAAAAGTACAAGCCTGTGTGCGAACGGGCCGGCTTTTGATAATGCTGTTAATGAAATTCTTCCTGAATGTTCGGCGCTTGGAATCGGGGTTCATCTTAACATTATGGAAGGACATGCGCTTACAAAATGCCATCTGCTGACAGATGACAGCGGGATGTTCAATCAAGGCTACCTTTCATTAATTTTCAAGGCAAAAAATAAGAATGTTCAAAAGCAGATTGAAAACGAGTTTAGAGCACAGATAGAAAAAATTATCTCTATCACGAAACCTGACCATATAGATTCACACGTGCACACCCACGCAATTCCTGAGATTTTTAAAATTGTTGTTAAACTGGCAAAGGAATATAACATTCCTTACATTAGAACCCAGCATGAAGCTTTTTATACAGTTCCGAAATTAAGCAAACATCTGAACTTTAAATATCCGATCAATATTTTAAAAATTTTGCTGCTTAACCATTTTACCAAAATCAATAAAAAACAGCTGGAAAATACGGGATTAAAGACGAATGATTATCTTCTGGGTGTAGGATATACGGGTATGATGGATGATATGACGGTTGAATACGGGCTTGAAGCTTTGCCTGACGAAAATTGTATTGCAGAAGCGCTGATTCACCCTTGCAAATACAACTCTAATATTAAGGACAGCCATTATAACGAATTTCTGATTACTCAAAATAAAGAACTGGAAAATAAAATCTACAGATTAGGTTTTGAAATTACAAACTATAAACAACTGTAAATGAACAAAAAATTACTTCACATTGCATATATACTCGTATTGTTAGTGCTTTTTATTATTTTTGAAATTGATAAAAACACAGGCACAAGGGTTATTGAACTGATTTCACCAACCAAATTTGTTGTTGATTTAAACAGCAACGGAATTTCTGATGAAGGCGAAACAATGTGTGTGCCTGAGATTCAGACTTTTACTTCAAACATTTCAGCCAACCAGAATGATTTAATGAAATCTCTTAATCTTTCACAGCCCGACGCAATTAACGCAGGGTATATGGCTGATGAATTTGCAAAGGAATTTTTGCTTAACAGGAAAGTTAAAATAGAACTTAAGCCTGAACGCACAACTGATTGCAAATTCGCTGACATTTATGTTAATGGAGAAAATTACACGGAAGCTTTGAGAAGCTCCGCTCATGCAATAATTAACGGAAAACCTGTCAATCCTGAACTTTTCAATCAGGAACTTGAGGAAGCGAAAGCTTTAAATCTTGTGATTTTGAACCGCAAAAGCGGAAAATTTCACAAACTCGATTGCAGATACGGAATAAAGTCAAGCGATTTTCTTATTTTGCCTATGGCGGAAGCTGAATTACAGTTTGAGAAATGCAAATATTGTATTGTCCGCCCCGAACAAAGCGAAAAGCTTCGTAAAAAAGAAGAGAAAACTCTTGATAAATCAACATACCCTGAATTCAAAGAAGTTAAAGGGATAAAATTTATACTTTCGGATTACACAAACCATCTTTCTCCTCATAAAAAGTGCAATCACTATTTTTGCAAAGAAACGGTTAATCTGATAAACAACACTCATTCAACGCTTGATATGGCGGTTTATGAATGGAGCAATATTCCTGAAATTGAAAGAGCAATAGAAAATGCAAAGGCCAGAAATGTGAAAATAAGAGCAGTTTATGAGGTTAAGCCCAACGATAGCGTTCGTGCTGAAATGGCAGATTTTCTAAGCAAAATTGAGGAGAAGCATTCGGACGAAATTTTTGAAAACAAAAAACTTACATCAATGCTTATGCACAACAAATTCATTATTTCGGACAACAAAACGCTGCTGACAGGCTCAATGAACTTTTCCCGCACAGGGTTTTCAGGATTTAATGCAAATAATATTGTCATTATAAGTTCGCCTGAACTTGCTTCATATTATACAAAAGAATTTGAACAGATGTACGGCGGAAGTTTTCACACACTTAAAAAGCCGCTTGATAGCTCAAATTTATTTAATATCGGGGGCACAAAAGTAAACGCCTACTTCTCCCCGCAGGACAAGACCGTTGAAAAAGCTCTGGTTCC
Organism: Candidatus Gastranaerophilales bacterium; assembly: GCA_944323585.1. GTDB lineage: Bacteria > Cyanobacteriota > Vampirovibrionia > Gastranaerophilales > Gastranaerophilaceae > Scatenecus. Next base: position 2,480 of record CALUTA010000001.1, on the reverse strand, counting down.
GCTTGTAAACAACGCAAAGAATTACATTTACCTGCCTGTATTTGTAATTACGCACAAAAGTCTTACAAAGGCGCTTATTGATGCTAAAAACAGAGGGGTAGACGTTAAAATAATTCTTGATGCAACAAGCGTCCGCTCAAATCACACCACCCACGAAGTGCTTAGAAATGCAGGAATTCCGCTTAAAACCGAAAGCTTTGCAGGAAAAGTTCACACCAAATCAATGATAATTGATGACAAATATGTTGTGACCGGTTCAATGAACTTCTCAAACAGCGGAGAAAACAGGAACGACGAAAACTGCCTTGTTATAGAAAACCCGGAACTTGCAAAATTCTACAAAGGCTGGTTTGAATTCATCTGGAAGAAAATCCCTGACATTTATCTTAAATACTCTGTCCGTCCGGAAAGCAGATATTCAATCGGCTCCTGCTATGACGGAATTGACAACGATTACGACGGGAAAGTTGATATGGCCGACGACGGCTGCAGATAATTCTAAAATATCTTAATGGTTTGTTGCTTGATATCCGCATTTTTAAAGGCATTCACACATTTTTCTTCGGGCATGCCTTTTACAAGCTTAAGTAAAATATCTAGCGGACTAGACTTTGCAGCCTTTTTCAAATCATCCATTGATTCAAATTTTAAAGTTGCAGTTCCTATTTTTTCTAAGCATGAAGTGTCTATGTTATTTTCATAAATATATTCTATTGCATTTTTGCGGCGTGTATAAAGAGATTTATATAATGCGCTGTCGCCGTTTAAAATACCCGCATTTAGTTCTGTCGGAGCAAGCTGCGGTCTAACTTTCAATTTTGAAATATCCATACCTTTTGTTGGAATTTTAAGCAGCACTATATCAATTCCTTTTGTCATATTTTTAAATTCGGTTATATTTTTGCAAAGCAATGCTGTTCCAAGATTAGCTTTTGCATTCGGTGTTTGAATCATTGTATTAGCCCAGCGTTTTGAAAAATTTTGCATATCAAACATAAAAACACCCTCTAAGCTGCTCATACCTGCGTCATGTGATGTATAAATCTTTCCGCTTTTTAGCATTGAATCATAGTTCTGTTTTGTTGTCATGTGATACAAATACCGTGGAAGATCCGGTTTGCCTGTTTTTTTAATAATTTTTGAATTTTTAACAATGGTTCTTCCAAGTTTGTATAAACCGCTTGCTAACATTAAATTTTCCCTTTCAATAATTTCCCCTGTATATTATTAAAAACATTTAAGAAGAAAAAATTGCCTATTTATGAGGAATAATTTTTGCTTCAACATCTTTTTTTACATTTATTGAATTGTTAAGGCTTCTGGCAAGTTCTGCAGCTGTGTTTGCGCTGAAGAATTTTCCGCCCGTCACAAGCGAAGTGCACTCAAGCTGATCAAGATCGTCTGCTTCTGTTACGTTAAAGGCGATTACGTCGATTTTGACGTCTTTTCGGATTTTCACAAGCTCCATAACCCATTTACAGGGGCTTTCGTCGCAGTTTTCGCCGCCGTCAGTAAGAAGGATTATGTGTTTTTTGCCGGTAAAGCCCATAAAATCATGTTTTACGGCCTCTTTTAAGGAAAAAGTTATAGGCGTCATACCCTTCGGGGCAGTTTCAGCAAGTGAAGATGCTATGTTGTTAGCATTAGCAGGCCCGATAGGTACAAGAAGAGATGATGCATGGCAGGCGTCATAAGGTGTAAAGCCCATTTTATGTCCGTAAACCCTTAGCCCTGTAAAACTGTCAGGATTAATTTTAGGCAGAATTTTTTTCATAGTGTCAAGCATTAAATCAACTTTTCTCGCCCCGTCAAGGTATTCGCTCATGCTGTTTGAAAAATCAAGGATAAAAAGAGTTCTTTCGCCTTCTTCCCCGCTGTAACTGTAATTATCAGGAGTGTTCACTGAATACTCTGAAGCCCATACAGGCAGCGAAACAAGCAGTGTTATCATTAAGATTATTTTTTTCATAAAAACACTATATGAAATTATAAAAAAAATTATATTAATCAGTCAGCTTATTCGTGGTATAATTTCTGCGTGAAAAAGGATATGTGTTATGACAAGCCATGAAATAATAAAAAAAGCCGAAAAAGAATTAAGAGAACAATTTGAAATTATTGAAGATATAAGAGATTTAAACCAGAAAAAAGTCCTTGAAGCCTTTATTAATAACAAAGTAGCACCAGAACACTTTTATACGGTTTCGGGCTACGGCCACGATGATCTGGGACGTGAAGTTCTTGATAGAGTTTTTGCAGATGTTTTCAAAGCGGAAAAGGCACTTGTCAGAGTACATTTTGCGTCAGGCACCCACACACTTGCCTGCTGTCTTTTTGGCTGCTTAAGACCGGGAAATAAACTTCTTTCAGCTGCCGGAGCACCATATGACACAATGCAGGAGGTTATCGGAACTGCAGGAGATGACGCAACAAAAGAGGATTCATTAATTGCGCACGGAGTATTGTATGACGAAGTTCCT